>CAYPII010000016.1:0-26735 GCA_964410765.1 uncultured Myxococcales bacterium
TACCGCGGATCTCATCGCGAAGATCGCCGGCGGCATCTGCGACGACCTGCTCACCACCGTCGTCTGTGCAACGACCGCGCCGGTCCTCATCGCTCCGGCGATGAACGCGAAGATGTGGGCCAATCCGATCACGCAGCGCAACTGCGCGACGCTCACGGAATTCGGCTATCATTTTCTGGAACCCGCGGAGGGCGAGCTCGCCTGCGGCTACGAGGGCAAGGGGCGCCTCCCCGAGCCAACAGCCATCGCGTCGGCACTGCGCGAGATCCTGTCATGACCACGGTCCTCATCACCGCCGGTCCCACGCGCGAATACCTCGATCCCGTCCGCTATCTCTCCAACGACTCCTCGGGGCGGATGGGCTTCGCGCTCGCCGCGGCGGCGGCCGAGCTGGGCTGCACGACGACGCTCATCGCCGGCCCGGTGGCGCTGGAGACGCCTAAAGGGGTGGAGCGCATCGACGTCGTCTCCGCCCGCGAGATGTTTGAAACCGTCAAACGGCGTGCGCCACAGCAGGACCTGATCATCATGGCCGCCGCGGTCGCCGACTACCGCCCCGCCCGATTCTCCAAGCAGAAGTTAAAACGAACCATCGGACCATCGGACCATCGGACCATCGGACTGAAGCCAAACCCCGACATCCTCGCCTGGCTGGGGAAACACCGGCGCACCGATCAGACGCTCGTCGGTTTTGCACTTGAAACCAAGGACCTCGAGAAGAACGCGCGGAAGAAGTTGAAGCACAAACGGTGCGACTGGATCGTGGCCAACCGGGAGAACTCGATCGGCAGCGCCGAGAGCACCGCCCTCCTCATCCCGAAGGAGGGCCAAAAGGTCCGCCTGCCGAAACTGCTCAAGCACGACCTGGCGATGCTCCTCCTCTCGCACCTGCTGGGCTGATCAGAGCACCCGCGCACCCATGAAGAGGGAGAGGCAGATCACGGCGACGATCGTGAACCAGGAGACCGCGTTCCAGAGACGGTTGTTCGTGAAGTCCCCCATCACCTCCCGCTTGTTCACGATGAGCACCATGAAGATGAGGATGAAGGGCAGGACGATCCCGTTGACCACCTGCGAGAGGACCATCATTTTGAAGAGTGGGAAGTTCGGGATCAGCACGACCCCCATCCCGATCAAGATGGTCAGCGTGAAGAGCGTGTAGAACTGCGGCGCTTCATCGAAGTCCTTGTCGACGCCGGCCTCCCATCCCAGCCCCTCGCAGATGTAGTAGGCGACCGCGAGCGGCAAGACCGTCGCGGCGAAGAGCGATGCGTTGAACAGCCCAAAGGCGAAGAGGAACGAACAGTACTTGCCGGCGAGGGGTTTGAGCGCCAGCGCCGCATCGGCGGCGGTCTCGATGCGAACGCCCGCCGGGTGAATCGTCGCCGCGCAGGCGACCATGATGAAGAAGACGACGATGCCGGCCATCACACAGCCGACCACCGCATCCCAGCGCGACTGCTTCAGGTGCTCGAAGCCGATCCCCTTCTCCACGATCGAGCTCTGCATGAAGAAGAGCTGCCACGGCGCGATCGTCGTGCCGATGATGCCGATGAGCATATAGAGATACGGACTATCGAAGCGCAGCGGCGGGCTGATCATCGCTTCCCCCACCTCGCCCCAGCCGGGATCGGCCAGGAAGCCGGAGACGATGTAGGTGATGTAGAAGAGGCAGGCGATGAGAAAGACCTTCTCGACCGTCTTGTAGGTCCCCTTCACGACGAGCAGCCAGACGACGAGCGCCGAAGCCGGCACGCTGATATACTTCGAGATGCCGAAGATCTCCAAACTCGCTGCGACGCCCGAGAACTCCGACATCGTGTTGCCGAGGTTCGTGAAAAGGAGCGCCAGCATCGCGTAGAAGGTGATCTTCGCGCCATAGTTCTCGCGGATGAGGTCGGCCAGGCCCCGTCCGGTCACCGCCCCCATGCGCGCGCTCATCTCCTGCACGACGATGAGGGCGAAGATCACCGGCACCACGACCCAGAGCAGACCGTAGCCGAAGTGCGCCCCGGCGATGGAATAGGTGGCGATGCCGCCCGCGTCGTTGTCGACGTTGGCGGTGATGATGCCGGGGCCGAGCACGGCGAAGAAGATGACGAGGTTGCGCCAGAATCCCTTCGTCGCCGGCATTTTTTCTTTTTTGATCTTCTGCGTGATTTCCATAAAAGCAGTCCGTCGGTCCGATGGTTCGATGGTCCGATGGGAGAACCGACAGACCATCGGACGAACGGACTATCGGACGGTTCTACAGACCTACCGTGGGCCGTCCCCACGCCTCCTCCACCGCCACGTGCAGGACGTCGTCCACCGTGATGATCCCCTCCAGCTCGCCCTCGTCGTCGACGACGGGCAGCGCGTAGAGGTTGTACTTGTCCATCGTCTGCGCGACCTCCTCCACCGAATCCTCGACGTGCACCGAGGGGGGCTTCTGCTGCATCACCTCGCCGATGCGCGAATCCATCGGATCGAGGAGGAGCTGGCGGAAGGTGACCGCGCCGATCAGCTTCCCCTCCTCGTCGAGGACGAAGGCCTTGTAGATCGTCTCGGCCTTCTCGATCTCGACGGTGCGGATGTGATCGATCGCCTCCCCTACCGTCATCCCCTCGTCGAGCGCGATGAACTCGGTCGTCATCAGACCGCCCGCCGAGTCGGCCTCGTGCTCCATCAGCTCGGCGATCTCGCGCGCCTTCTTCGTGGAGAGCTGTGCGAGCAGCCGGTTGGCGTCGCGCTTGGAAAGCTCGGCGAGCAGGTCGGTGGCCTCGTCGGCGGGCATCCGCTCCAGCAGACGCACGGCGGTCTGCATGTCGAGCTCCTCGATGAGGTCCTTCTGCCACTTCAGCTCCAGCTCGGTGACGATGTCCACCTGGCTCTGTACGTCCAGCGTCTTGATCAGCGCGGCGCGCTGATAGGGATCGAGCTCCATGAGCATCGTCGAGATGTCCGACGGCGGAATCTGCTTGAGCTGCTCCATCTCGACGGAGAGCTGAATCGTCCCCGTCGCGCGCTTGATCGAGAGCGGCTGGATGTACTTCCAGGAAATGAAGTTCTCGTTCGTGATGTAGCGGGCGTGCGCGTGGAAGAGGCGCACCAGACCGTCGACCCAGCGCTCCCATCCCAGCCGCCGCACCAACCCCCGCAGGCCGATGTCAACGTGCGCCAGGCGCAGATCGTCGTCGACGCGCAGGAAGTGCAGGTCGTTCACGCGGACGACCTTGCGGTTGTAGGTATCGACCACCTGCTGGTCGAGGACGTCGTAGCGCAGGGTGGCCTGGTCGGGATCGCGGTAGCGCGCGACCGGCTCGAGCGACTCGATCGGCACCTTGAGCTGAAAGCCCTTCTCGGTCTGGTGGAGGTCCTTCCAGGGGATGACGTAGTAGGCCTTGCGAAAGAGTCCGCGGGAGACGACGAGCGCGGTCACGCGCGGATAGGCCTCCTCGAGCGAGGCGGCGAAATCGTACGGGTGTCCGACCCACCGGCCGCGGCGGTCGACCACATCCTTCCGAACGAGTTCGGTGTAGAAGGTGAACATAATGGGCCCTGTGGCGGTTCCATGATGGACCCCTCTCTACCGGAACCGCCCGATAATGCAAAGAAAAATGACCCGTCTGCCTTCACAGCACATCCACGACGTCGGGGAGCTCCAGTTCGGGACGGTAGAGCCCCACCGCCAACCGCTCGCGCACCAGCTCCACCAACCGCTCGACCTGTCGCTTTGTCATGAGATCGCGCTGAAGCATCTCGCGCATGCGGCGGCGCAGGCGCTTGGCTTCCTCCAGGCGCGCCAGCCCCGCCGGGTCGACGTCGAGACAGTGCGAGTGCTCGGGATCCCCCATGAAGTCCATCGCCGCTTCGCGCGCCAGCTCCACGTAGTGACGCCGGTTCTCCTCGTGAATCCCGAAACGCGAATGCGACGCGTAGAGCTCCAAACTGCGCCGCAGCGTGCGCATCTTCTGCAGGATCAGGATCGTGTTGAAGATGCGCTTGTTCGTTCCGAAGGAGAAGAGCGTCTTCTGGAGGACGCGCTCGAGAATGCGGTCGAACTCCTCGATGTCGCACTCGCCGATCGTCTCGAGGCGCTCCCACGCCTCGTCGCGCACCTCCAGGTCGAAACGCATCTCCCAGTAGGTGTGCGAGAGAAGCCGCGCGCCGTAGCTGCGTACGATCTTGACCGGGATGTAGTAATTGTGGGCGACGATGTCGGCGGCGAGATGCATCAGGTACCCCGCGGCCGCCGAGCGCTGCCGCTCGCTCTCCGCCTCGGCGAAGATCAGGTGTCCCATCCGCCAGTTGTGGCAGTGATGGAAATAGCCCGCGTACTTCTTCCCGACGACGATGTCGGGGCTCGCCGCGCCGTAGAGAAAGGCCTCGGGATAGGCGGTGATGAGCTGTGCCAGCTGCGGCACGACGGCGTCGAGGTGGGCGAGGACGTAGAGCGCCGTCTCGACGTGCATCCCCGGCCCCCAGGCAAAGGCGACGGCGGGCAGGAGCAGGACCGCAAGGGCGGCCAATAGGGCATGGACAAGGGGCATCCTCTTCATTATAGTCCGCCGCGCTTCACCGGTAAACACTTCAGCCGACCTGAACGAGAGGCCTCCCATGTCCGACAAGAGCGCCGTTCTGGAAGATGCCCAGGATCTCATCGAATACGCCAAGTCGCTCGGGATGACCGAAGTCCCTGTAAACCGAAATCCCAAATCCGAAACCCAAAACAATCCCCAAACCACAAATCCAAAATCTCAAAGAAAAGAACCTTTTCCGATGAGTCGCGAGGAAAAACAGCGGGCGCTCGATGCACTGTGCGACCAGACGATCGGCGACTGCACGCGCTGCCGCCTGGCCGAGGGGCGCACGAAGCTCGTCTTCGGCGTCGGTAACCCCGACGCGCGCCTGCTCTTCATCGGCGAAGCGCCGGGGCGCGACGAGGACCGCCAGGGCATCCCCTTCGTCGGGCGCGCGGGCCAGCTGCTGACGAAGATCATCGAGGCGATGGGATTCAAACGCGAAGAGGTCTACATCGCCAACATCTGCAAGTGCCGGCCGCCGCAGAACCGCAACCCGCAGCCGGACGAGGTGCAGGCCTGCATCCCCTTCCTCCTCGCGCAGGCGAACATCATCGATCCGGAGGTGATCATCTGCCTGGGAAGCGTCGCCGTCCAGAACCTGCTGGGGACCGATGCGAAGATCTCCCGCCTGCGCGGAACCTGGCAGGAGTGGAGCGGCATCCCGGTCATGCCCACCTATCACCCCGCCTTTCTGCTGCGAAATGCCAACATGAAGAAGCCGGTCTGGGAGGACATGCAGCTGGTCATGGCCCGGCTCCGGGAAAAGGGCTGACCCTCCCGAAAAAGCGCGAAACATCCCGCTCCCGCCACCGATAAGGGCCCCGGGACGGCATCGTCCGAACGACACCATGGGCAACGAAAACTACACGACGATCATCGACGGGATGTTGACCGAAGCCGCGCGGCTGCTCGATCGCTACCCCGATGAGGCCGAACAGTTCGGCGTCGACGAACAGGCGATCGAAGGGGCGCGGATCTGGTTTACGGACCAGAACCGCGTCGAACACCGGGACGACGCGAATCGCATCGCTTCCTTCACCGACACCTACGGCGAGGACCCCCTTCATCAGCGCTACCACCGCACCTTCGACCGGATCGTTCGACACGGCTTCGTCGCGCCGGGCGCAACCCGCTGGCAAGAGTCGGCGCGGGAGGCAGCCCGGCAGGGCTCCTGGAACGAGACCGATCAGCTCGCGCAGCGCACCGCCGTCGAACACGCCACCTTTCTCCAGCGGGCGCTCATCGAATTGCGCTACCATGGCGTTCAGTCCACGGAGAATCCGCTCGCAGTGCAGGGAACGCTGCTCCTGCACCGCCTCTGGTCCGCCGAGCGCGGCAGCGACCACACGCTCGCGAACGATCTCTATACCTGGCTGAAGCAGTTCGCGAGCTGGACGACGACCCAGGAGGCCACAGCGGATATCCAGCACTCCCTCGTCTCCGATCTGCATGCGCTCCCCAGCCCCTTCCGGCTGAACCAGCTCGACTTTTTTCCCACATATGGCCCTGCGGCGATCGAGTTCGAGGAGCCGCTCATCATCGACAGCGCCCACCTCTACTTCGGCAGCGACTTCCGCTTCCGCTCCTACGCCGCCCCCTGGCCGGGGGCGGTCCTGCTGGTCGATACACAGAACGGTGCAGCGTCGGGACCCTGGCGCGCGCATCTGCACGACATCTTCCCGCCGGAGGTCTGTCGCGACGCCTTCCCCAAGCTCCCCATCTGGGTCGAACCGGAGCAGGATTTGAAGAAAACGGCAAACGACCTGACGGCGATCGGCCTGGTCGAATCGATCAGCGAAGTCCCGGTCCGTTATCGCGGCGTGGAACAGCACGCCCTCCTGGAGACCTTTCACGACTATCACCACTGGTTCAACGCAACCGACGGCCTCCCGATCGCCGGGATGCAATCGCGTGTGCGGGGAAACGACATCGAAACCCTCGTCGAACGCGTTACCGACGCCTATCTGAAGATGGCCGCGCACGGTTACATCGCCGTCTCGCCGCAGTTCTTCCTGCATCGGCAAACGCACGAGGTCCGCGTCGCCCAGCTGCGCTTCATCTTTCGGATGAAGGCATTCCCCTACACCTTCTTCATCGACCAGCTCGCCTCCAGCATCATGACCCGCCTGGGCCTCCCGGAACGAAAACGGGATCAGGTCGCCTACGCCGTCATCAAGCGGGTCGACGCCTTCCTGCGCGAAGGGCGCCTCCCGGAACGCTTTTCGGTCGTCGACCTCCCGCTCTACAAGCGGCTCCGCCTCTGGGGACGAAGGAACGGAGGGGGGAACGAAGGAGGCGGCAACAGCGCCCCGCCGGAGGGCGGATCGACGCCGGGCAGCGGCGAGGCGAAGGGCCCCTCCTCCGCGACGAGTGCTTCGCGCTTCGCCGGCTTCTCCGACCCCCTCTCCACGCCGTCGCCATCGCTCGAGCAGTCCTGGCAGCTCCTCCTCAACCCTCCCTCCGAGGAGGGTACCGCCCTCGACGGACCTCCGAGGAGCTTTCCCCCCTCCCCGCCACCCGCGATCTTCGCCAAACCCGCGGCGGCCGGCGCCACAGCCCTCCCCTGACGATCCGGAATTGACTCCGAGGGCGGACGCTGCTAAGAGGACATCCTCGAAATTCGTTATATTTTTCAAGTGTTTATAACGTTCTGGATGAACTGAACGGTCCGGCGACGGACCGCGACACGAGGAGGACGGGATGAATCCACGACCGGGTGCAGGGGCCGAGGCTGCCGAGGTGATGCCGGAGAACGGGCTGGGCCAGGAGGGGAAGAAGACGGTGCGCGGGGCGACGCGTCCGGCCTTCCTCAACCGCTGCCAGCCGAAGATGACCTACTCGGGGCATCCGATCCGCGAGGTCCCCTGGACGCTCCCCTACTTCACGAACTCGCTCTGCCCGGAGTGTGGCGCCATCATCCGCGCGCGCAAGTACGCCGAGGGAAAGAACGTCTATATGGAGAAGGAGTGCGCGGAGCACGGCTCCTTCCGCGAAATCCTCTCGCCCGACGTCGACTTCTACATGCAAATGTTCACCTTCCGCTTCGGCGACAACCGCGGCATCACCAACCCGCTCACGCAGGGGGCGACCGCCGAGAGCTGCCCCACCAACTGCGGGCTGTGCAACCGGCACCACTCGCACACCTGCATGGCGAATGTTGACCTCACCAACCGCTGCGACATGACCTGCCCCGTCTGCTTCGCCAATGCGAACGCGATGGGCTACGTCACCGAGCCCTCCTTCGAGCAGGTGCGCGCCATGCTCCAGACGCTGCGCGACCGCCGGCCGGTGCCCTGCAAGGTCGTGCAGTTCTCCGGCGGCGAGCCGACGATCCACCCGCAGTTCGTCGAGATCGTGGCGCTCGCCAAGGAGATGGGCTTCACACAGATCCAGATCGCCACGAACGGCAAGAACCTCTCCGATCTGGACTTTGCGCGCCGCTGCAAGGAGGCGGGACTCAACTCCCTCTACCTCCAGTTCGACGGCGTCACCAAGGAGATCTACCGCAAGACCCGCGGCGAGGATGTCCTGGAGACGAAGCTGCAGTGCATCGAGGTCTGCCGTCAGGTGGGGCTGCGCGTCGTGCTCGTCCCCACGGTCATCCGGGGGCTCAACGATCACCAGGTCGGCACGATCGTGCGCTTCGCCGCCGATCACTCCGACGTCGTCACCGGCATCAGCTTCCAGCCGGTCTGCTTCACCGGCCGCATTTCGGAGAAGGATCGGCTCGAGCAGCGCTACACGATCACGCACTTAGCACTCGACATCGAAAAGCAGACCAACGGCATGAATCCGCGCGCGAACTGGTTCGCGCTCGGCTGCACGCAGCCCTTCTCGCGCCTCTCCGAAGCGCTCTCCGGCGAGCCGGCCTTCTTCGTCTCCTGCCACCCCGACTGCGGCGGCGGCGGCTACCTCTTCATCAACCCGGAAGACCGCACCGAGGTCAAGGCGCTGACCGACTTCTTCGACCTGCACGGGGCGCTGCTCGACCTCCAGGAGCTCGCCGAGAAGCTCGCCTCGCGCCGCGACCGCGCCTGGTTCAAGCTCGCGCAGTCGGTGGGGCTCGCGAAGGCCTCCAAGCTGATGGGCGGCGCCCGCGCGCTCAAGATCCTGCGCCGCCACTTCGACGAGAAGAAGGCCCCGACCGGGCTCACCTTCCGCCGCCTGCTGGGCGTCATGGACGGCTACAAGGATACCGAGCGTGGCCGGCGACCCGACGCGGAGAAGCGCTTCAGCTACAACACGATCTTCGTCGCGGGCATGCACTTCCAGGACAAGTACAACTACGACACCGAGCGCGTCGCCCGCTGCGTCATCCACCAGTCCGCACCGGACGGGAAGATGTACCCCTTCTGCTCGTACAACTCGGGACCCTATCACCGCGAACGCGTCGAGGAGCAGCAGCAGACGATGCAGCTGGCCGACTACGTCGAAAACGGCGACCCGCACGCCTCGGCAAATCGGAAGAAGCGCTTCGCCCCCGATCCGGCGCTGCCGCCGATCGCCATGAAGGACTACGGCGTCGACGATGCCAACGGCACCTACACGATTCCGGAGAACTACGGCTGCTGTTCGACGGCGAAGGGGTAACATCGCCGCCGTCGAAGAAGACCGAACCATCCGAACGAGGGACCCCGCCAGGGGGTCCCTCCTTTTTATCGTTCCTCCGACCGCTCACAGATGTGAACGCGCAATCATTGCCGATCGCTGCCGATAATGGAAGTGGACGGAAGTCGAAAGAGGAGGCAGCGATGACGGACGTCACCACCAAGAAGATCACGATCGACACGCTGAGCGATGCCTGCTCGGCGCAGCTCAAGCAGGATAAGCCCTTCTTGCAGTGCTCGGCGGACGTCGATGCCCTCGATCAGTCGCTCATCAAACCGTGCAAGGGGAATACCGCCTGCGAAGTCCAGAAGCGCGACGACATCCCGCGCGAAAACCTCCCCGAGAAGCTCCAGCTCGTTATCGACGGAAAGGCGCAGGAGGCCTACGGCGTTGCGCCCAAGGCCGCCCCCGCCACGACGAGCGCCGTCGCCGAGGGGGGCGACCCGACAGCCACCGAGAAAAATCCGCTGGCCGCTGATGAGCAACCGCAAGAGGAGAAGCCGAAAGAGAACCCACAGGGTGCGGCGAAGGATCAAGGAGACAACGAGGGAGATCAATCCGGCGGCTCCGGCTGGATTGCACCGCTCAACGTCACCTTCTCCTATTCGCTCGCCCTCAACGACGGCCTCGGCGCCGAGAAGCACCCCGGCCTCGATGGATCGGTCACCCCCTACCTCGACGAACCGGTGAGCGATTCCGGACCCGGACACCGCTTCACGCTCGGCTGGTTTCCGGCTCAGATACTTCGGACGGACAACCTGCGGCTCGTTGCGGGAGGGGAGGCCTTCTACGGCTTCGCAAAGAACTCCTCGCCGGAGATCCTCGAGGAGCGGGGCCATGAAAACAAGCCCGGCGCCCTGCACCACTGGGGGCTCGCGTTCGGTCCCTCGATCGAGTACTTCGGCGGGAGCGGTTTCGACGCGGGACTGCGCCTCCTGCTCGGCTGGAAGAAGTACTGGGCGGAGCGGGTCGATCTGGGCGCACGCGGTTCCAATCGAGACTTCAGGATCCGCACCTCCTTCTTCGCTCCGGAGGCATACGTCGGCTTCTCCGGGGCGCGCGTGGGCTTCCGTCCGGAGATCCTCTTCCATCACCGCAAGGAGCGAGACGGAATGACCGACGCGGACAACGCGATCTACTACCACGGCATCGGCAGCTATGAGCGCGCGGTCTCGGCGAGCTACCTCCTCTTCTTCGAGATCGCGCCGGAATCGCTCTTCCTCGAACGCTGAACGTGAAAACTTCTGCACGCACGGGAGACCTTGGCGGCCCGGCGCGTGCCCTCCATGCGACGACCCCGGTTCCAGGTGGAGCCGGGGTCGCGCCTTTGTGCCCATCCCGAACGACATCACTCGATATCGCTGCGGTCGTAGTTGTACTTGTAGATGAAGGTGCAGTTGTCCGGAACCAAATCGCCATCGCTGTCGCAGGTAAACTGCAGGATGGAGGGCGTCGTCGTCCGCGTCGTCAGCTTGCAGCGATAGTTATCGACCCCCTCCTCGATGAGCGGAGCGACCGCCGGCAGGATCGCCACCGTCTCCGTCTCCATCTCGCAGGTCGCAGCGGCAAACGGGGGGATCGACAGGGGGATGCAGCGCTCGGTGAAGAGCGAATCGCCCGTCTCCACGTTCTCGATGCAGAGCGCGCTCCCCTCGACCGAGAGCGAGATGAAATCCGGCAGGTCATTATAGCCAAGTGAAAATCCTCCCCCCTCAACCGGGTTGTCCGCATCGACACAGCTGGTGAAGGGATCGTCGGCTCCGCTCACAAACCCGTAGGGGTGCATGTTGTCGAGGAGGCCGTTGCCGCTGTAGTAGCCGTAGATATCCTGATCGCTCCAGCCGGCCGGATAGGGCCCGCCCACGCGCCCGGCGGTGTCGACCGCGATCAGCTCCTCGCAGCTCCCGTAGAGGTCCTCGCAGGCGCCGCGCTCGCCGACGAAGACGAGGTCGAGGCCCGTTGCGCCGAAGGTCGCCTCCTCCACATAGCCGCCGCCCATGTTGAGCTCCACGGTCCGCGAACAGGTAAAGTGCAGATCGTCGCCACCGAGACCATCGACGAGCATGCTCCCCTCCTGGGGATCGCACTCGATGGTGATGCGCATCGGGACATCGAACCCATCGATCTCCACAACCTCTTCAACCACGATCGGACTCATCGACAGGAGCTGATAGCTCGACAGATCGAAGGAAAAGGTCATCGTCAGCGTCGTCGGCATCTCCGCAATGGAGACATCGACGCTGTAGGCCACCGTCGCGACGTCGCCCTCGATCGAGACATCGCTCACGTCGGTGCAGACGCGCCCCTGGATGTGCCGATCCTCGTAGTCGAGATTGCCGGCCGGCACCGGCGATATCGACGCGCCGAACTCATCGAAGATCTCGGTGCGCGCGACGTCAAACGAGATCGCCTCGTAGATATCGAGCTGATTTGTGCAGTCAGAATCCTTCTCGAGGACGATGGAGCAGCTCTCGCCCGCGTTCACGCAGGTGAAGGCGATCTGCTCCCCCTCCGGCAGGGTGTCGAGTGCTAACTGCGCATCGGTGAACGCCGCCTCGCAGCTCTCATACCCCACGGTCACGTTGCCCAGGTCGAACTCCGCCGAGCTCAGGACCAGACTCTGGCCGGCAACCTCGACTGCGCCGTTGTGGATGCTGTCCCAGGCGATGGTGTAGCTCGCCGCATCGCCCGCCGTCACCGTCATGCACTGCGAGGGGGGATTAAAATCGGTGCAGGTGCTCGAGGTGCTTAAGTAGCGCGCCGTCCCCGAGATGTCCGGAACGGTCGTCCCGCCACCGTCGGAGCCCCCGCTGATACCGGCGGAGCAACCCGCCACAAAGAGCAGCGCAGCGACGAGTGACACGATCGTCAAACGATTCGCGGTCTTCTTCATAACGAACCTCCTTCCCAGCGATTTCACCATTCTTATACGAGCAAAACCCTTGCCAACGTGCGAAATCGATCTAAGTATTTGTTATTCCTCAGTTGTGTTTCTGTTCGGGGGGTAAAAGAAAACTGAAAGGGGGCGAACGGCCGGATTTCTTCTAAACTATTAATTTAAATAAAGATTCAGGAGTGCTCGTTTGAATCGTCCCGTTATTGCTAGCTTTTTCATTGCAGTGTCATATGATTTGCTTATTTTTTGGACACTTAGCGAGTTTTCCTCTCTCATCCTGAAAGGCCCACGTCAAAATATTGGCTTCTTTTCCGGCAAAACGAGACAGTCTGAAAGGGTTCAGCGCGGGAGTCGCTGGGAGTGGAGACGCGCCTCGATCATCGCCGCCGCGAGGGAAAAGCGTCGACGATAGCGTTTGAGCGCCGCGAGCTTCGGGTTGGGGAGGAGCGCGGCGAGCGTGGCTGCCTCGCGCGCGGTGAGTGCCGCCGCCGGCTTGTCGAAGTGATAGCGTGCCGCAACTTCTGCGCCGTAGACGCGCGGCCCCCACTCGGCGGCGTTCAGATACAGCTCGAGGATGCGCTCCTTGGGAAGCACGATCTCCATCGCGAAGGCGATGAGCACTTCGTTGGCCTTGCGCCAAACGCTGCGCTCCGGCGAGAGGAAGAGGTTCTTCGCCAGCTGCATCGTGATCGTCGAGCCCCCGCGCACGATGTGTCCGGCGCGCAGGTTGCGCGCGATCGAGGCGAAGACGAGCTGCGCATCGACGCCGTGGTGTTCGAAGAAGCGCGGATCCTCGGCGACGACGACCGCCCGCTGCAAGGCGGGCGCGATCGACGCGATCGGCACCCAGCGCTGGACGGGGCGTTTTCGCTCACGCGCCATGAAGGCGGTGGCGACGGGAGAAGTCGAGCGCAGCGAGTGGATCGCGCGCACGAGCGGCGCCGCCGCGAGGGTCGCGGCGGCAAGCCCCACGGCGGCGATCGTTCCCATGATGAGAGCGCGCGATCGCATCGTCCCCCTCAAAGCGGAATCTCGGCGAATGCCTGCTGTATGTTGCCGTCGTCGTCGGTGTATTCGAGGACGGCGTGCTTGATGCCGGCGAGCCAATAATCCGGTGACGCCAGCACCGGCGTGCGAATGCTCCCCGCCTGCGCCGTCACCGGGATCGGCTTGCATCTGATGGGCGTATTCGTGCCGGGAAACGGCTGGCCGACGCACATCTCATAGGCCCTGTGGTAGAGCGCCTTGTAGTTCTCCGCGACCGACGAAGTCGCCCCCGCCGCCTCGAAGAGGTCCGCGATGAGGCCGCTCAGGGTATCGCGATCGTCGTTCGTAAAGAGCCCCGCGTCGGAGACCGCCGCATCGAAGTCCGTTTCATAACGAATCCCATCATACCGCGAAGGACGCTGGCGGATCGCCTCCCCCCGCACCGGCGCATAGAGCGTCGCGTCAGTCGCGCCCGCCGGGAGCTGCCAGGTGACTTCATAGATCGCATATGACTCCGTCCCGCCAAATGGGAGCTGCCATCGTCCCTCGACCTCCTCCAACTCCGTCACTTGACACGGATCCGCGTTGATGGAGCCCTGCAAAAATGCCGTGATCCAGTCACGAATACGCTCCCACTCCTTCGCGACGACGATGCTGCGCACATCCATCGAACCGACCTTCTTCGCGGAGAGCGTGCTGCCCAACTCGGCTCTCATCGTTGGCGGGAAGGGACGCGCCAGCTCGAGCGATCCACCTCCTTGCGAGACGGTCACGATCACGACGTTCGACTCCACATCGCCGCGCACGACCTTGATCGGCAGCTCGCCCCCCTCCGCGTCCTCCGGAATCGTGAGGCGGATCTGCCCGTCCACGGCATCGCTCTCCTCATCGCTCGTAATCTTCGAGAGGGCGAAATCGATGCCGACGGTCGGGTCGATCTCGAGGTTCCCCGCGACGACCGTATCGCGCTCCGCGTCGAGGCCGGTGCCGACCAGCAGCACCTCATCGCCCGGCGCCGCCTCGGCCGGCTCCACCGCGTCGATGCGCAGGATGAGGGCGCCATCACCACCGCCACCGCCCGGCTCGAAGAACCCCTCGTCGCCCGCACAGCTGATCGCTCCCACCATCGTGAACAGGGCCACTATCATCAAAATGCGCTTCATCAGGACCTCCCCATGTCGGGTATGTGTCTTCCGCTCCAGACATTGAGAGTATCGGTTGCCGCGACCGCCGGCGTTGCGGTGCGCCCCCCTTTGGTGTGGACCGGTGTACACACCGCAACGGGGCGGGAATCGCTCTTTTTTGCAATTATTTCGAAAAGTTATTAGATTGAAATCCGATGGAGAGTGGCAGAAGACAGGGGCAACACGACGTTTCTTTCAAGCCGATAAGAGGGATGAAGGGGAGGCCGGGAGCGCCTTGTATGGCACGCTCCTTGCTGTATTCAAGGGGTGGTGAACCCTTCCGGCGAGGGGAACGACGATGACGAATATCTACGAATACCTGGACTATCGCGCCTTCCTCCGCGACGCCTACGAGGAGCGCAAGCGGACGACGAAGTCGATGTCGTACCGCAGCTTCGCGAAGGCCGCGGGGCTCGCCGGCTGGAACTACCTCAAGCTCGTCATCGACGGAAAGCGCAACCTGGGGCCGAAGACGATCGCGAAGTTCGCGAAGGGCTTCAAGCTCAAGAAACGCGAAGCCGAGTTCTTCGACGCGCTCGTCCACATGAATCAGGCCAAGGACCCGGAAGAGAAGAAGCGCTTCTTCGAGAAGCTCATGACCTTCAAGCGCTTCGACGAGATCCACCGCCTGGAGAACGACGTCTACAGTCTGCTCTCGCGCTGGTACATCGCCGCGGTGCACGAACTGGTGGCGCTCCCCGAATTCGATTCCGACCCGAAATGGATCGCGGAGAAGCTCTCGCCGCGCATCACGCTCTCGGAGGCGAAGCAGGCGATAGAGGTCCTGGAGCACCTGAAGCTCATCAAGATCGACCCGCGCACCGGGCGCGCGAAGCAGACGAAGGGACGCTTTGCGACCAGCGACGAGGTCGCCGGCGTGGCGGTCTACAACTTTCAGAAGGAGATGCTGGCGCTGGCGCACCGCGCGCTGCGCCGCGCCGACCCGGAGACGCGTGACATCTCGGGGATCACGATCGCGCTCTCGCGCGAACAGTACTCGGAGGCGCAGAAGCTCATACGCGAATTCCGCCGCACGCTGCACGCGAAGCTCTCCACGGGAAGCGATGCGAAGGGGGTCTTTCAGATCAACCTGCAGATATTTCCCTTAAGCGAGGTGGATCATGCGTAACGGTCGTATCATTATAATGGTGATCCTGCTGCTCTTTGGCGTTGCGGCCTGTTCGCCGGGCGGCGAGCGCAGCATCGAGGTAGGGACCTCCACCGAGAACGAGTCGACGATCCCGGCGCTGAGCTATGAGAGTCAGCTCTACGACCTCCGCGTCGACGCGATCATCGGATGGCGGATCGCCGGCGAGCCGATCGTCGAAGGAGAGCGCGAGGAGGTCCGTTTCGAGCCGGTGGTGCAGACCGTGCCCGCGCAGTACGTCGAGGTCGTCCTGGAACCAAACGCGGGCCAAGCGCCCGAGGAGATCCGCCAGTTCCACGACAACGTCTGGACGCTGCGCACGGTCCGCGTCATCGACGACGGCACGCGGGAGGTGCGCGTCGTCTACACCGCCCACCTCATCGGCACGGAGGAAATGCCGGTCTCGGTCGACGCCGCCGAGCTGCAGGTGGCGCCGGATGGAGGGATCGACCCGAACGACCTCAACGATCCGAGGCGGGGTCTGCGCGGCAAGGAGCTCGGATTCGAGACAGAGGAGAACGACGATGGCGAGGAAGAGGGGGCAGAGCTGGAGACGCGCAGCACACCCGTCCCCCCGCCCGGCGTTCGCGGCGGCGGCTACCAGACCTCTCCGGGCGGACTGCCGGCGGATATCGACGGAATGGCAGTGGATCGTCTCCCACAGGAGACGGTCGAAATCGGCGAAGGCATCGAGGTCGTCGTCCCGCCCCGCAACGAAGACGACGAGGATGATTGATCGTCGCACGATGTGCGACGCACGCAATGAACGCATCACGCCGCCGGCCTTCGGGCCGTCGGTTTTCTATTCACGCTGCAACGACCTCCTGACACTGCGCGTTCAAAGTGTCCGGTGTGGACAAATGTCTACACTTTCCGCTCTCACCATCACAACGTTCTTCGCCGAATGCCGATAAGAGAAGTGGAGGGATACCGCACTCGGCGACATCCCTTCATTGTCGGCGGGGGAACGAGGAGGATTCCATGATGGCAGCGGGCGACATGATCCAGACATTGCGGGACCACTGCGATGCACTGACGGGCGGCGCGCAACAGTCCTGCAAAGAAGACGTCAATGCGTATGAGACGAAGGCGCTTGTGCACTGCGACGCGCAGGGGGACGCCAACTTCGCGCAGTGCGAGACGGCGATCCTCAATCGCCTCCCCGACACGTTCGACCGCACGCAGCTGGGCAGCGATATCTCTCAGGAGCTCTTCACCAAGATGAAGAAGATCCAGGCGGGGCAGGCGAGCGCCGTCTACAGCGGCGCCGCGCCCACGGCCCCGGCCTCGAGCGTCGTGGAGGGTGCTGACCCGACCGCCGGCGCGGAACCGGCTGCGACGCCTCCACCTCCGGGCGGGGGGAACCCGTCCCCCACGGAACAGGAGACCTGGTGGGAGAAGGAGGTCCCGCCCAAGATGGGATGGCACTTCCCCTGGTGGAACGTCACCTTCAACCTCTCGTTCGGCTTCAACGACACGATCAAGGCAGAGAAGCATCCCGGGATGGACGGCTCCGTCAATATGTTCATCGACGAGCCGGTGACGAAGTCGGGGACCACCTATCGCTTCGGCGGCGGCTATCGCCCGATCCAGTATCGCTTCGAGGAGAGCAACTGGATGTTCACCATCGGCGCCGAGCTCTTCGGCGGCATCAACCCGACGAACGCGCCGGGCTCGATGGAGGAGATGGAGGGGGTGCGCCGTCCCGATCTGCTCAGCCACTTCGGCGTGGGCGGCGGTCCGGGCATCGAGTACGTCCACGAGAGCGGATTCGACACCGGCCTGCGCATGCTGATCGGTTGGAAGCGCTACTGGGGCAATCACTACGACCTGGGCGCGGTCGGCTTCGACCGCAAGCTCACGATGGACAGCATGTACGCGGCGCCCTCCCTCTATCTCGGTTACGCCGGCTTTCACGTCGGCTACCGGCCCGAGATCATGCCGAACCACTACAAGGAGATATCGGGGATGACCGATGCCGACAACGCGATCTACCGCTATGGCATCGGCTCGATTCAGGACAATGTCCATGTCGGCCACTACCTGGTTGTCGAGTTCGAAATCGAACAGCTCTTCGACAAGCTGCGGCGCAAGGAGAAGCCGGCACCGGAGCCGACGCCGGCGCCCGCACCGCTTCCTCCGCCGCCCCCCGCGTCGGACACCGACGCGGATAACGACGGTATCGACGACGCCGCCGACAACTGCCCGCGCGTGCCCAACGCCGATCAGGCCGACAGCGACCGCGATGGCGCCGGCGACGCCTGTGATCAGGATGCCGATCCGGTCATCCCGCTCGTCCCGCTGGGACCGCGTCCGGCGATTCAGGACCAGCTCAACTTCAGCGCGATCCAGTTTGAGCTCGGCAGCGCACGGCTGACGATGCCCTCCTACATGGCGATCGGTTCGAACGCCTCGATCCTGCGCGAGCATCCGGATGCGCACATCCGGATCGAGGGGCACACCGATTCGTCGGGGAACGATGCAGCGAACATGAAGCTCTCGAAGAAGCGCGCGAAGTCGGTAAAGGATGCGCTGATCCAGGCGGGCGTCCCGGCAGGCCAGCTCACCGCCGTCGGCTGCGGCGAGAGCCGGCCGCTCGAGGGAAGGGACCCCGCCAACGGCGCCAACCGCCGCACCGAGGCCTACGAGACCACAGCGACCGACCCGATCCCGCAGGGATGCGAGGTCGCCAACTGATCAGATGACGGAATCCGAGAAGAAAAACGCCCCGCTCCCGCGGGGCGTTTTTTGGTCTCCGGCAACAGCCCTTCAATCGGCCTCGATGGAAACGATGTCGTGGAAGAGCTCGGGGGTGAATTCCCATCCCGCATCCGAGACGGGTTCGTCCGCCGTGGGGAGTGCGCGGCACTCGAGTTCCATCCGTACCACCTTTCGCTTGGAGCGCCCGACGAGGCCGGTCGCAACACCCTGCTCGCCGTCGCAAAGGATCAGCTGATACTGCCACTCGTTCGGCGTCGCCGTGCGCTTGCTCCTGCGGCGCACCCAGATGTTCATCTCCCGCGCCACGCGCCCGCCGTCGACGACCGGCGTGCAGCGCAGCGCCACCATCCGGCGCCCCTCCGTGCTCGCCATCCCGGTGACGGCGTAGCCACGCGGGCACTGCAGCTGATCGGTCTTGTCGCGCGTCCCCGCGTCGGTGTTGATGCCGTCGGCGTCGCCCGGAACGAATCCCGATCGGGGACCGCTGAGTGCGAGATGCCGCAGCCGGCTGAAGACCGGCTTGATGAAATCGAGCCTGTTGTCGTGATAGCTCAACCGAACGCCGCTCATCACGAGCGTTCCGACCCCCAGGTCTTCCTCAAGACGCGCCGCATACGACTCCGCCGTAATCCCCTCGTCCTCGGACGTCATTCCGTCGACGCTCTCCTTCCCGACGAAGAAGGTGGTCTCCTGATACTGGAATCCGTTGTAGATCCCCTCCTCCGGCCCGCGCGCCTTGGTCGGATCGACGCTCGTATCGATGGCATCCTGCTTCCAGTACCGCTTCGAGCGCGCCTGCTCACCGCGTGCGAACGAATCGCAGAAGAGGCCGACGGAGCGCAGCCAGCCGTCCGCCCGGACGGCGATCCCGCGCATCACGCCGTTGCCGTGGCAGCCCACCCCTTCCATCGCCTCCACCACCGAGGTGTAGTCGAGCGGATCGTGCGGCATCCCCCCGAGGAGCGTTTCGTCCCAATAGCTCCCGAGCGTTCCGAGCCCCTCCGCGGAGTTGTTGATGAGGACCGTCTCCGGCACGCTGTCGCCGAGGTCGTAGGCGGCGGCGTTCGTGAGCAACTCCTCGACCGGGATATCGTCCGGATCGTCCTCGCCCGGACGGCCGACGCGCACGATCCCCAGCTCGTCGACGCGCACGCATCGAGCCGCAATCGAACCGATGCGCCCATGGCTACAGCTTCCGAAGATCCGCTGCAGCGCATATCCCTCCGGGCAATGAAGCGAAACAGTGCCCCCCTCCTTCTCCGGCAGTCCCGCAACGGGAAGCGCCCCGCCCGTCAGCCCGCTCCCGCTACGCCAGGACTGGCAGATCGGCACGAGCGCACGGATGTCGTCACTGTGCACCAGCGCGCGCAGACCGACGATGACCTCGCCCTCGTCGCAGAAGATGTTCCGCAACGGCGCGTTCGCCTCCGCGTCGCCGAGCGCCCCCGACACCCGCGTCGCCTCCTCCACGGAGGGGAGCCAGATCAGACGCTCCTCGATGAGCGCCTCCGTTCGATCGGCGAGCCGCTTGCAGGTACCGACTGCATCGCGCAGCGTCTGCATGCCGGTCCCCTTCAGCGACCACGCGCTGTAGAGCTCCTCGATCGCGCCGGCCTCGTCGGAGACACGGTCGAATGCCTCATCGCACATCGCCTTCCGCCGTACGGCGGACTGCAGCCAACGCTGGTAGTCGTCGCAGACCATCGCGCCGCGGGAGCATTCGCGCCGAAAGGTCTCCTCGCACTGCGCCGTACGCGCCTCGATGCGCGCCACCTCCGCGCGCAGCGCCTCGACCTCGCTGCGCAGCGCGGCGCGCCGCTGTGCCACCTCGGGACAGGCGCCGCCGTCATCCACCGTCACGACCGCTTCCGATGCGGCAACCGCATCGTCGGTGCCCGGATCGACGGCGATCTCGATCGTCCCCCCCTCCGGAGGCGCCGGCAGCTCGGGCACGACGACCGCCGTCGCCTCGGGCAGGACGAAGGATTCCTCATACTCGGCACGCGCAACGCCCACCTCGCGCAGGCACGCCTGCTGCGCCCGCCAATAGACGTGCGACGCCCCCTCCACCTTCCAGTACGATTCCCTCCAGGCCGAACCGCTCGGCAGGCAGAAGCCGCTCCCACAGTTCATCGTCAACCGATCGCTCCCGGAGCGGAGGGCCGACTCGATGATCGTCCGCATGCCCTCCTCCGCCTTCCGCAAATCATCGCGTTTCGCGATCTTCTCCCTCAACCGCTCGCGGCAGCGCTCGAGCGCCGGCCGCACCTCCCGCTCGACGCGGTCGACGTAGAGGCGGCAGCTCTCGTCCAGATCGCAGGCACGCGGTACACAGGAGCTCTCGCGCTCCGCCTGCTTCGTGCCGCGCTCCACGAGCAATGCCGCGCGCTGCGCATCGAGCTGCTCGATCTCCATCGCATACTGTTCGCAGAGGGATGACCCCGCCCCCCCCTCATCCGAGTCCGATCCCTCGCCCTCGAAGAGAGGGCCGCTCGGATCGGTGATCTCCACATCGTCGCCCAGCTCCGCGAGCACGTCGTCGTCCGGCGTCGCGCCACCACCGCTGCACGCGGTGCCGGCGAAAGCCAACAGGGCAATCAGAAACGCTGTGCGAGCACCAAGGCGCATCGTCACACCTCCACGCGAAAGGGCTTCAACCGCTCCTGGAACATCTCCTCGCGACTCTTCGCCTCCCAGAGTCCTGCTTCGATCAGCCAGCGCCGCACCGTCTCGCGCGAGAGCTCGATCTGCCTGCCCGAGAGGACATCGCGCACGAAGCGGCTGATCGGCACGCCCGGATGCCGTTCCTGATAGAGCGCCACGATCTCCTCCTTGAGCGTCTCCGGCTTCGCCCGGTTCGAGCGGCGACCGGTCAGCCCATGGACGAGGCCGTCCGCCCCCCTCTCGCGATAGCGCGCGAGCCGCCGCCGCACCGTCCGCGTCGAGCACTCCAAGAGCCCCGCCGCCTCCTTGTGCGTCAGCTCCCCCCTCTCCACGCGCCGCAGGACCTGAACCTGTTCCGAAATACCCATGATCTACCCCCTTCCTGGCCGTTGTCGTTTCTATTGGGATTATCGGACGCAGCAGGGGGGGACCTTGCCCCGTGGGGCCGGAAACAGTGGACCGCTGTACACGCGAAAACGGCGTGGATTCAGGATGATACGCGAATGTCGCCCGGACGGGGACACCCCGAACGGCGAATGGGGCCAGAAGCGCTCGAAACAGCCGTTTCCGGAACGTGCGGGGGTGTATCCCGTGGGACACATTTGCAGGATAAAATTGAGCAACATCCCCGCGCAAAAGACGATAAGCACAATAGAAGGGGCGCCATCGGACCATCGGATGGTCCTCTCATGAGACTACTCATGGCGCACACCGCAGAGGAGGTTGTTATGCGTGCAGGTGGAGCAGATGCGATCGGCGGATTCTTCGCCCCGTGGAACGTACAGCTTTCCTATGCAACCCATTGGAACGATGCGATCAGCGCCGACAAGCATCCGGGGATGGATGGCTCGATCAATCCGTACATCGATCAGCCGGTCACCGAGACCGACCTCGGACACCGCTTTACGCTCAGCTGGCTGCCGATCGATCTCGGACTCGTTCGCTTCGGCGCCGAGGGCTTCATGGGTTTCGCGACGACGAAAAACCCGAAGCTCATGGACGAGGTCTCGACGCAGCGCTCGGACGCCCTCAAGAGCGGCGGCGGGGGCCTCGTGGCCGAGGGCTCCTTCGTCTTCGACTTCGGCATGGAGGTGGGCCTCAAGATCGCGCTCGGCGGCAAGCGCACCTGGGCCGACCACGTCGACCTGGGTGCAGGCGGCGCCGATCAGTCGCTCGACATGGCAAGCTTCTACTTCGCCCCCCAGCTCTTCGTCGGCGGATACGGCCTCCGCATTGGCTATCGGCCGGAGATCGTGGCACCCCACTACAAGGAATTCGGCGGCATGACCGATGCGGATCACTCCGACTACCGCTACGGAATCGGCGACATCTGGCAGGAGGCGAACGTCTCGCACATGCTGGTCTTCGAACTGTCGGGAAGCATCCTCTCGAAGCTCTAGCAGGTTGTTGTGGAAACCGGGGACACAATACTTTTTTCTGACCATACGTCTGTATGGGAAATCGTTTTGCTTCACGTTCCAGAAAAAAGTATTGTGTCCCCCGTTTCCTCAGAATGACGACCATGAGGACTTTGTCAGCACTCTGACGCACCCGTCACACGCGGGTGCGTTTTTTTCTCTCGATCACTGGATGGTGGTCTTGGGGGGCTTGGGGCGGCGAGTCGAGTGCTCCTCGCGGGGAATCTGCTCCGTGCGCTCCTCGTCCTCCTCCTCGTCGGAGGGCGGGGCAAAGCAGAGGACGCGGTTGCGCCCCGACTCCTTCGCCCGATAGAGCGCGATGTCGGCGTGGTCGATGAGGTCGTCCATCTCCTCCACGTCGTCCGGGAAGGTGGAGATGCCCGCCGAGATCGTGATGCCGCGCGTGGCCTGGCGCTTCTCGTCGAGGAAGCGGTGCTCCTCCACCAATGCCCGCACCTTCTCCGCCGCGACGATCGCGCCGCGCTTATCGGTGTCGGGCAATAGCGCGATGAACTCCTCGCCGCCGAAGCGCGCCACGGTGTCGACCTCGCGCAGGTTGCGGCGCAGCAGCGTCCCGATCTGCCGCAGGACGGCGTCGCCCTGCAGGTGGCCGAAGCTGTCGTTGTAGGCCTTGAAGTGATCGACGTCGATCATGATGAGCGAGAGCTTGCGGTGGAAGCGCACCGCGCGCTTCCACTCCATCTGCAGCATCTGCTGGAAGTAGCGGCGGTTGTTGATGCCGGTGAGCTCGTCCTTCACCGAGAGCTCGCGCGTGCGCGTGTAGAGGCGCGCGTTCGCGATCGCCAGCGCCACCTGCCCGGCGACGAGCGAGAGCTTCTTCACGTCCTGATAGGTGAAGCTCGACCGCCCCTGCCGCGCGAAGTTGATGACGCCCAGCACCTCCTCCTTGTAGACGAGCGGCAGCGAGAGAAACGAGGAGGGGACGGCCGGCCGCTCCCCCTTGTAGTGCAGGAAGCGCTCCTCGCGCGAGGTGTCCTTGATGTAGATCTTCTTGCCGGTCTCCGCGACGAGTCCCGTGATCCCCTCGCCCTTGCGGAACGCGGTCTTGAGGATCGCCTCCTCGTCCGGGAAGCCGTAGGCCGCCTTCACCTGCAGCTCCTCGCGGCGCTCGTCGTAGAGGAGGATCGCGAACTCGTTGATGCGCAGGTAGCGCTCGAGCGTCCGCGTGATCTTCGTGTAGAGGTTGTCGAGGTCGATGATCGAATTGACCTCCTGCCCGATCTCGTAGATGAGCGAGAGGTCGCGCACCAGCCCCTCCAGCGTCTGATTCGTGCGCTCGATGATCGCGTTCTTCTCCTCAAGGCGGCTGCGGAGTTTCAGCTGTTCCTGCGCCATCTGCAGGTCCTGGTCGGACTGGATCTTCGTCGCGGCGAGGTCGGTGATGCGCGTGAGCATCCGATTGAAGTTGCGCGAGAGGTCGCCCAACTCGTCGTCGGAGAGTGCCGGCGCGCGGATGAGGAAATCCCCCTCCTCCGCCTTCGTCATCGCGTCGGTCAACAGCGTCAGCGGCCGTTCGAGAAAGAGGTGCGTGCCGGCGGCGGCGGCCGCGGCAACGATGAGCACCTGCGCGGCGAGGAAGAGCGTCTCGAGGTGCACGCCCAACAGCGCGCGCTGGAAGTCGACGCCCGCGAGCGCGAGCGCCACGCCGAGCGCCCAGACGGCCAGGTAGACCGCGCCGGTGAGCAGGACCACCTTCACCGGAATGGTCAGGCGCAGGGCGCGCTCTCCTCTGTTCATACGACGCACGATCATCACCTCACAAAGGGCGAGGCAAGCGGAAGATACAGAAATGGCTCTGAAATCCCCCCTTCCCTCTTCACCCGCTGTATCGGCGCGGGGCCGGATTTGTTGCTAAGCTTTTTCGGCCGGGGGAAGAGCAAGAAACCCTTGATTTTATTCGGTTCTTCGCTACGCTCCCCCGAAGATGCGCGCCCTGATCCTCATCGCCCTCCTGTTCGTCGCCGCGCCACTGCATGCAGCGCAGATGCCCGCCATCCGCGTTTTGTTGGATGAGGGCCGCTCCGCCGTCGCGATCCGCGCCGAGGGGGGCGCGCTCACCCTCGCCGACGATGCCGGGAGACCGATCGCGCGGGATCAGGCGCGCCTGGAGATCGCCGCCGGCGCGTCGGCCCTCGTTCGGGGAGGGCGCGCGCTTCCCGCATCCGTCATCGTCGACGCGGGCGGAGGACGGATGCAGGTGGGCGAGCGCACCCTGCGCGGTCGTCTGCGCATCGTCTGGCGCGCGCCGGGGAGCTGCCTCCTCGTCAACGAACTCCCGCTCGAGGAGTACCTCGTCGGACTCGTCGGCAGCGAGCTCTTCCCCGACTGGCCGATCGAGACGATGAAGGCGCAGGCGGTCGCGGCGCGCACCTACGCGCTCACCCGCATCGAGGGCGCGGCGTGGGCGAAGCCGCCGAGGCCCTACGACATCGGCTCGAGCGTCCTCGCGCAGGTCTACCACGGCGCCCATCGCGAGAACCCGCAGATCGCGCGCGCGGTCGCCGCGACGCGCGGCGAGGTCCTCGAACGCAACGGGCGCCTCTTCCCCGCCTACTACCACAGCTGCTGCGGCGGTCGGACCGAACACGCCTCCAACGTCTGGCCCGGCGAGGCGGGGCCGCCGACGGTCGCCGGCACGTGGTGCGCGCGCACCCCCCGCGCGCATTGGGAACTTTCGCTCCCCAAGGCCGAACTCGAAGCGATCCTGACGCGGGCGCATCTCATCGCCGGCCCGATCCGATCGATCGCGACGACGGAGTTGGCCGACTCCCCGCGCGTCGACCGGCTCCTTGTCGAGACGGACGGGGGACTGGAGATGATCAAGGCGACGGAGCTGCGGCGGTTGGTCGGCTATGACAAGTTGCGCAGCACCTGGTTCGCGGTCCGCCTCGAGGGCAACGCCATCCGTTTCACCGGGCGCGGCTTCGGCCACGGCGTGGGGATGTGCCAGTGGGGAGCGAAGGGGATGGCCGACGCCGGAAAGGGCTATCGCGAAATCCTGCGCTTCTACTATCCGGATGCGGCGATCGAGAAGGCCTATTAGATGAACGTCTCCGACTTCGACTATTCCTTTCCCCCCGAGCTCGTGGCCCAGCGGCCGCTCCCGGAGCGCGACGCCTCGCGGATGATGCTCCTCGACCGGATAAGCGGCGCGCACCGCGATGCGACGATCGCCGATCTCCCCGACCAGCTGCGCCCAGGCGATGTCATCGTCGTCAACGACTCGCGCGTCATCCCGGCGCGCCTCTTCGGCACCGCGGTGAAAGGGCAGCCGATCGAGCTGCTCGTCGTCGAGCCGCTTGCCGGGGAGGCGGGGTGCTGGCGCTGCCTCTGTAAGCGCGCGAAGCGGATGCGCGCCGGCGACCGCCTCTTCTTCGGCATGCAGGCAACGGCGACCGTCGTCGGACGGGAGCCCCCGTATCTCGTCGTGCGCTTTCCGGACGAGTCGCTCGCACGCGCCATGCGCCACCACGGCGTCCCGCCGCTGCCCCCCTACATCGCGCGCGAGGGCTACGGCGCCTACACCGATGAGGACCGCGAGCGCTACCAGACCGTCTATGCCGACCGCCCTGGCTCGGCCGCGGCGCCCACGGCGGGGCTGCACGTGAGCGATGCGCTGCTGGACCGCATCCGCGAGCGCGGCGCGACGGTCGAGCGCGTCACGCTGCACGTCGGCATCGACACCTTCCAGCCGGTGCGCGCCGAACGCATCGAGGAACACGCGATGCACGGCGAGCGCGTCGAGCTGGGTGAGCGCGCCGCGGAGGGGATCGCGCTGGCTAAGCGCAACGGGCGGCGCGTGATCGCCGTCGGCACGACGACGGTGCGGGCACTCGAATCGGCTGCGGCACGCGCCGCCGACGAGGGAGCTTCGAGCGAACGCTTCGACTGGCCGGGCGGCGCCATCGCCGCGGGCGCATGGACGACCGATCTCTTCATCGCGCCGGGGTTTGACTTCCGGGTCATCGACGGCCTGCTCACCAACTTTCACCTCCCGAAGTCGACGCTTCTCATGATGGTCGCCGCTTTCGCGGGACGCGAACACGTCCTCGCAGCGTACGCCGACGCCATCGCCTGGCGCTACCGCCTCTTCTCCTTCGGCGACTGCATGTTCATCTCGTAGAGGGGGCGGAACCGCAGGGTCCCGTCCCCGATTGTTTTCGCTCACGACGCGCGATGCGGGTTCGAAAGAATGCCGCGCGGTGTGACAAAAGGGGCGTAGGGGCTGTTGCGCGAGGAGACTCGATGAGCGCCGGATCCAAGCCGAATGATGCCCGGCGCGAAGAGTGTCAGGCGGCGGAGGCGGCGTGTGAGCCGAGCCGCCGTTCCGAGCGGGACAGCCACGAGAGCCCCCGTCACACCGCTTCATGTCTCCTTCCCACTGCGTTCGCGACGAGAGGCGATGGGGGTCGCCCCGGAGGAGTATCAAGGCGAGCGCGCCCAGCAACGAAGCGGCCATCCACTCACGGGAGCCGCCGGGCTTCCCCCTCGGCTCCAACAAACGAGGAATATCCCAGCCCCCGT
>CAYPII010000017.1:0-8886 GCA_964410765.1 uncultured Myxococcales bacterium
GCCGCCGGACAGATCAAGACCGGTTCGCTCTCGCGTTCCGACCGGATCGCGAAGTACAACCAGCTGCTGCGCATCGAGGAGCATCTGGGGACGCGGGCGAAGTACGGCGGCAGAAAGGTGCTGGCACGGTGACGGCGACGCAGGCCCAGGAGGAGGGAGCGGCGATCGCGATCGTTCCCTTCGCGGAGGAGGACCTCGATCGGATGATGGAGATCGAGAACTGTTCCTTCACCGCTCCCTGGTCGCGCCAGTCCTACGAGGAGCTCTCGCGTCTCGAGAACGTCGCCATCTGGGTGGCGAAGGACCGCGGCGAGCTTATCGGCTACATGCTCCTGCAGCGCGTCGCCGACGAGATGGAGCTGCACACCTTCGCGGTGGCGCCGGAGCGTCGGCGCGAGGGGATCGGCCGGATGCTGCTCACCCACATGTGTGCGGAGGCGCGCCGCCAGGGGGTGGCGCACATCTACCTGCAGGTGCGGCCCTCGAACACGCCGGCGCGCCAGCTCTACGATTCGTTCGACTTCGAACCGGTGGCGTTGCGCCGGCACTACTACCATGACAACGGCGAGAACGCGATCGTCCTGCGAAAGCGGGTGACTGAGGCATGAAGGATCAACGCACCACCATCCTGCTCAACGAGCCGCTGTGCGAGCGGGTGCACCGGCTGCGCTTCGACGTCGACTGGGAGGCGTACACCCCCGGTCAGTTCGTGATGGTGCGCGTTCCCGGCGAGACGGTCTTCCTGCGGCGACCGTTCGGCATCGCGCGCCTCGAGGGGGGCGTGGCGGAGATCTGCTACAAGGTCGTCGGGCGCGGGACGGCCCGGCTCGCGGAGCTGGCGCGCGGAGCGGCGATCGATGTCCTCGGCCCCTGCGGCAAAGGGTTCGCGCTGCCCGCGGCGGATACGCGCGCGGTTCTCGTCGCCGGCGGCTACGGGATCGCGCCGTTGCTGGGGCTGGCCAAGCAGCTGCGTGAGGCCCGGCGCGACGTCCACCTCTTCTATGGCGGCCGGGGGAAGGATGATTTCTTCTGCGTCGATGAGCTGCGGAGCATGGGCGTCGATCTGGTGCTCGCCACCGAGGACGGGAGCGCGGGCGAGCGGGGACTGGTCACCGAGGTGCTCGCCACGCAGCTCGACGCGATCGTTCGCCCTGTGCTGATGGCCTGCGGCCCCGAGGGGATGGTGCGCGCGGTTGCGCGCTTCGGCCTGGAGCGCGGCATCCCCACGCAGGTTTCGCTGGAT
Organism: uncultured Myxococcales bacterium; assembly: GCA_964410765.1. Classification (GTDB taxonomy): domain Bacteria; phylum UBA10199; class UBA10199; order 2-02-FULL-44-16; family JAAZCA01; genus CAYPII01. The sequence goes on from CAYPII010000017.1 coordinate 1,244, forward strand.
GCCTACATGGCCTGCGGCATCGGCGTGTGCCTCGGCTGCGTCTGCGAGACGGCCGCTGGCGAATACGTCCGCACCTGTCGCGAGGGCCCGGTCTTTCGTGCGGAGGAGTTGAAATGGGAAGGGGGGACGGCACGATGACCCCGGAGCTGAGCGTCGAGATCGGTGCGCTGAAGCTGAAGAACCCGGTGCTGGTCGCGTCGGGAACCTTCGGCTATGGCGAGGAATTTCACGATACCTTCTATGACATCGCGCGCCTCGGTGCCGTCGTGACGAAGGGGATCTCGCTCGCCCCCCGCAAGGGCAACCCGATGCCGCGCGTCATCGAGAGCGCCGGCGGTATGCTCAACGCCATCGGCCTGGCCAACGTCGGCGTCGATTGCTTCCTCGCCGAGAAGCTCCCCTTCCTCCTGAACGCGGGCGCGACGGTCGTCGTCAACTGCTTCGGCTCTACGGTGGAGGAGTATGCCGAGGTTGCCCGTCGCCTGGATGGCGCCGAGGGGGTGGCGGCGTTTGAGCTCAACATTTCCTGTCCGAACGTTGCGGCGGGGGGCGTACAGTTTGGAACGCAGCCGAAGCTCGCTGCCGAGATGACGCGCGCGGTGCGCGAGGCGACGGCGCGGCCGCTCTGGGTGAAGCTCTCGCCGCAGGTCGCCGACATCGCGGCGATGGCGGCGGCGGTCGTCGAGGCGGGCGCGGACGCGATTTCGCTCATCAACACGATTCCCGCGATGGCGATCGATGCGGAGGCGCGCCGCCCGGTGCTCGCGAACATCACCGGTGGCCTCTCCGGCCCGGCGATCAAGCCGGTTGCGCTCAAGGCCGTCTACGATGTCGCGCGCGCGATCGACCGTCCCATCGTCGGGATGGGCGGCATCATGAACGCGTGCGACGCGGTGGAGTTTCTGCTCGCCGGCGCCACCGCCGTGCAGATCGGCACCGCCAACTTCGTGCGGCCGACGATCGCGATCGAGGTCGTCGACGGCCTGCGCGCCTACTGTGCCGAGCGCGGTATCGCGGCGGTGCGGGAACTCACCGGCGCACTGCAGACGTAATCGTTTCGCCATGACCTCCGCTTCCCATCAGCAACTGACGGTCACACCCGACGAGGCGGGGGAGCGCCTCGACGCCTTCATCGTCGCGCGCTGTTCCGACCTCTCGCGCTCGCGCGTCAAACACCTCATCGACGCAGGGAACGTGCAGGTGGACGGCGCTCACTCCAAGGCGGCGCACAAGGTCGCGGCCGGCGAGCGCGTCGACGTCATCGTTCCGTCCCCGGTCGAACCGTCGGCAGAGCCACAGGAAATCCCGCTCGCGATCCTCTATGAGGACGCCGACTGCATTGTCGTCGACAAGGCGGCGGGGATGGTCGTCCACCCCGCCCCGGGGCACCCGGACGGGACGCTCGTGAACGCCTTGCTCGCCCACTGCGAGGATCTCTCCGGCGTCGGCGGTGAGCTCAAGGCCGGCATCGTGCACCGGCTCGACGTCGGCACGAGCGGTGTCATCGTCGCGGCGAAGAACGACGCTGCGCATAAGGCGCTGGCGAAACAGTTCGAGGAGCGCACGGTGACGAAGATCTACGGCGCGCTGGTCTTCGGTGCGATGCGCGAGAGCGCCGGGACCTTCGATGCACCGATCGGTCGTTCGACCGGTGATCGCAAGCGCATCTCCGCGCACACCGCGAAAGGGCGCGCGGCGCTCACCGAGTGGCGTGTGCTCGAACGCTTCGCGGCGGCGAGTTGGCTGGAGATTCGGCTGCGCACCGGGCGCACGCATCAGATCCGCGTCCACCTCGCCGAGGCGGGGCATCCGCTCGTCGGCGATCCGCTCTACGGCGGTGAAAAGAAGGCGAAGCGCTTTCCGGTTGAGGCGCTCCGCGATGCGGCGGAGGCCTTCCCGCGCCCGGCGCTGCACGCCTGGTGGCTCGCCTTCGATCATCCGCGCACGGGCGAGCGAATGGAGTTCGTGGCCCCGCTTCCGGCAGACATTCAGAACCTTCTGAAACTCTTTCGGGAACATAATTAAGCATAATGATATATAATTATATTTAGCTGGAATCGCAACAAATCGGGGTCAGGCCCCGATTTGTTGCGATCTTTTGGAGGGGTATGGAGCGAGAGAGGACAGCCGGGGAGTTGCTGCAGTCGAGCCTGCTGGCGGGGTTGGATGGCGTCGTGCACGGCTTCGGCGTGCGCGGGGTGACGGTGCCGGCCTACCTCGATGCCCTCGGCGTCGCCGACCGCTACCTCTTCGAGACGAACCAGGTCCACGACAGCCGTGTTCATTATCTCATGTGGCCGAAGAAGGGGCCGCCGCTTGCGGGAGACGCCTTCATCACCGATCGACCCGGCATCGTCTGCTCCGTGCGCACCGCCGACTGCGTCCCGATCCTCGTCGCCGATCCGGAGCGCCGAGCGGTCGCGGCGATTCACGCCGGGTGGAAGGGAACGGCGGAGGACGTCGTCGGTGCGACGATGCGCGCGATGCGCGATGTTTTCGGCACGGACCCGGCGTCGTGTGTCGCGGCGATCGGCCCCTGCATCGCGGGGGCGCACTACGAGGTCGGGAAAGAGGTGATCGATGCGCTCGGCGCGCTCGGGATCGACGGTGCCTGGCGCGTGGACGGAACCCACGTCGATCTCGCCCGCGCGAACGCGCTGCTCCTTGCGCGGGCGGGGCTCCCCTCCGATGCCGTCGACGCCCTGGCGATCGACACCTCGAGCGATGAGCGCTTCGCCTCCTGGCGCCGCGATCATACCGACGTGCGACAGGTGAGTTTTATCCTGATCGTATAAGGGAGTTTACGCCGTCCCGCCCACGACGAGTTCAGGGATGCGGATCGTCGGCTGGCCGCAGGAGACCGGCGCCTCCTGCCCTTCCTTCCCGCAGATGCCGATCGAAAATCCGAGATCGCTCCCGACGCGATCGATCGACTCGAGCACCTTCGGGCCGTTGCCGATGAGCGTCGCGCCGCGCACCGGCTCTCCGAGCTTTCCGTTCTCGATGCGGTAGCCCTCCTGCACCTCGAAGACGAAGTCGCCGTTGATCGTGTTGACCTGCCCGCCCCCCATCTTGCGGACGAAGAGGCCGTGCGGCGTCTCGGAGAGGATCGCCGACGGGTCGTGCGTGCCGGGGAGGATGAAGGTGTTCGTCATGCGCACGATCGGCGGATGGGAGTAGCTCTGCCGCCGGCCATTGCCGGTGGAGGCGGCGCCGTACTTGAGCGCGGTCAGGCGGTCGTGCAGGTAGCCGCGCAAGACACCCCCCTCGATCAGCAGCGTGCGCGCGGCGGCGGCGCCCTCGTCGTCGAAGGTGAACGAGCCACGCTTTCCGGCGAGCGTGGCGTCGTCGACGACGCTGACGAGTTCGCTCGCCACGTGTTCGCCGATACGGTTCGCGTAGACCGAGAGCCCCTCGCAGGCGAGGTCGGCCTCCAGGCCGTGGCCGACCGCCTCGTGAATCATCGTCCCCCCCGCCTCGGCGGCGAGGATCACCGGCATCGCCCCCGCCGGCGCGGGCGCGGCGCGCAGCATGGCGATGGCGCGCTGCGCGGCGCGTTCGGCGATCTCCTCCGGGGCGGTCTCGTCGAAGAGCTCGAAGCCGACCGCGCCCCCCATCGGCTCGTAACCGGTCTGGAGCAGGTCATCCCCGCCGGCGATCACCTGCGCGGCGAGCGAGGTGCCGACCTGTTCGTCGCTGGTGAAGACGCCGTCGGAGGTCGCGATGAGCGTGCGCCGCACGAGGTCGCGATAGGTGATGCGCACCTGGCGCACCTTCGGGCCGGAGCGCCACGCGACGTCGTCGGCGCGCATCGCGAGTGTGCACTTCTCCTCGAGCGGGATGCCGAAGGGGTGCTGTTTGACCGTGGCGATGCTTTGCGAACGCTCCTCGCGCAGCTGGATTCGCGGCGGCCGTCGGCGCTTCGCCCGTGCCGCCTGCCCGACGCTGCGGGCGAGCGAGAGCAGTCCCTTGCGCGTGAGGTCGTTCGTCGAGCCGTAGGCCGTGTGTCCGTCGGCGACCACGCGGATGCCGACGCCGACATCGGCGATGCTGTCGGCCTGCTCCACGCGCCGTTCGTCGCAGGCAATCCAGGTCGCGTTCGTGCGTTCCGCGAAGACCTCCGCGAAGTCAGCGCCGTAGCGCAGGGCGGTCTGGATGAGCTTGTCGTAGGGGAGGTCGGCGAGCATGGTATCCTGTATGGCGGCCGGCGTCAGCGACGCTCGAAGGGGATGAAGGTTGGGGCGTCGGCCGTGGCGGTCGCCGGGAGGGCCCGGGCGCCCCCCTGTTGCGAGAGCCGCGCGTTCTCACGCTGGTAGTGCTGGCGCGCCGCCTCGTTGTCGAGCTCCTCCACCGAGACCTCGCGTTCGCGCTCGAGCACCCGGCGCCGTTCGGCGAGCTGCTGCTGGCGGCGGGCGATCGCGCGCCGCTTGCGCGCGGAACGCGCGCGGTCGATGCGCGGTTTCTCCGGCGTGGGATTCATCTTCGGGGCGACGGCGACGGTCTTCTTCTCTGCGGGCTTCGCCGGTTCGTGCGCCGGACCCGGCAGGGCCTTCGGTTCCGTCGGTGGCGTCGGCGCGGTCGTCGAGGGGAGGAGGACCTCCGCCAATCCCTCGGTAGCGATGCGGTTCGCGGTCGGCGCCGGAGCCGGCGCGTGCTGCACGACCTTCGGCGCCGTCCACGCCTCCTTTTCCACGGCGGGGCTCTCCGGGGCCTGTGCGGTCGGTTCCTCCGTGAGTTTCCCGAAGAGCTGCTGCAGGATGACCATCATCGCGAAGAGGGCGAGGAGCGCGATGAAGTTGACCGTGCCGGGCAGGCGGATGCGCTGGAAGATCCCCCGACCTCCTGTCGTCGCCATCGTCATCGCGTGCCTCCATCGCCCGCAAAGGGCGTTCGTACGCTCCTTATCACACGCTTCCCGGGGTTGTCAAAATGGGGTTGTGTTCGCCGGCACGCATCGCTATAGTCGCGCGCCTTCGTGAAATGCCGATTGAAATCAATGGGATAGGAGGTTCAATGGTCAAGCTCGGGGCCGTCGTCCTGGCGGCGGGACAGAGCACGCGTATGAAGTCGAAGCGGACAAAGGTCCTGCACGATCTGGCGGGCCGTCCGGTCCTCTCCTATCCGATCGCCGCCGCGCGCGCCGCGGGTGCGAAGCCGGTCGTCGTCGTGCGCGGTCCGCAGCAGAAGGAGCTTCAGGCATACCTCGCCGAAGCGGGGGTCGCTGAGGCGGTGCAGCGCAAGCCGCTGGGCACCGGCAACGCCGTGGCCGCCGTGGCCGCCGCCTTCAAAGGATTCGACGGTGAGGTGCTCGTCCTCTGCGGCGACGCGCCGCTCGTGCGCCCCGAGACGATCAAGGCCTTCCTCCAGGAGATGCGCCGCGCCCGTGCGACGCTGGGCCTGGTCTCCATGGTCGTGCGCGAGCCGGGGATGTACGGTCGCGTCATCCGTGACCTCGACGGTCAGATGGTCTCGGTCGTGGAGGCGCGCGACGCCATCTCCGATCAGCTGGAGGTGCGCGAGGTCAACAGCGGCATCATCTGCGCGAAGGCCGACTGGCTCTTCAAGGCACTTTCGAAGCTGGGCAACGACAACGCGAAAGGAGAGTATTATCTCACCGATCTCATCGGCGTGGCGGTGCGCGAGGGGGTGCGCCAGGTCGCCTATCGGTGTGCGGACGCCGACGAGCTGATCGGCATCGACACGCGGGTGGGGCTGGCGCGCGCCGCGGAGCTTTTGCGCGAGCGGATCAACAAGGGGCACATGCTCGCCGGCGTGGGGGTACAGGACTTCCGCCACACCTACATCGATGCGGGCGTCGCGATCGGGCAGGATACGGTGGTCATGCCGCACGCCTTCCTGCAGGGGCGGACGTGCGTCGGGCGGGACTGCACCATCGAGAACGGCGTGGTCCTGCGCGACGCGGTCGTCGGCAACGACGTGCACATCAAGTCCTTCAGTGTGATCGAGGGGAGTCGCCTCGAGGCGGGGGCGATCGTTGGCCCCTTCGCGCGCGTGCGTCCCGGTTCGAAGGTCGGCCCCGAGGCGCGCATCGGAAACTTCGTGGAGCTGAAGAAGTGCGAGATGAAGGCGGGGGCGAAGGCGAACCACCTCACGTATCTGGGTGACGCGACCATCGGGGCGCGCACGAACATCGGCTGCGGGACGATCACCTGCAACTACGACGGGCGCGAGAAACACCGCACGGTGATCGGCGAGGAGGTCTTCGTCGGGAGCGACGTGCAGTTCATCGCGCCGGTGCGCGTGGGCAAGGGGGCGACGATCGGCGCGGGCTCGACGATCACGAAGAACGTCCCGGCCGGGGCGCTGGGGCTCTCGCGCGCGGAGCAGCAAAACATCCGCGACTGGAAGCCGCGGAAGAAGAAAAAGCGCTGAAATGCAGGCAGGATAGGGGTTTTTGCTTCCCATGGGGGGCGGCGCTGTGCTATGCGACGCCCCACTTTTTCGTGGGGACTCCGTCCAAGCGCGCGCATTCCGACAACGGGAGAGACACCATGTGCGGCATCATCGGATACGTCGGAAAATCGAACGCCACCTCCATCCTCCTGGATGGGCTCAAGCGCCTCGAGTATCGCGGCTATGACTCCGCCGGCGTCGCGGTCGCCGGCGAGGGGGGGCTCGCGATCAAGCGCAGCGAGGGGAAGCTCTCCCGCCTGGAGGGGCTGCTCACGCAGGAGCCGATGCAGGGGACGGTCGGCATCGGACACACGCGCTGGGCGACGCACGGACGCCCCACGGAGACCAACGCCCATCCACACCGCTCCGGCGACATCGTCGTCGTCCACAACGGCATCATCGAGAATTTCTTGGAACTGAAGCGCTTCCTCGCCGAGCAGGGGAGCGAGTTCGCCTCCGAGACCGACACCGAGGTCATCTGCCACCTCGTTGACTACCATCTGCGCCACGAGGGCGAGACGCTTGCGGCGGTCAAGCGCGCGCTCGCGCAGCTGACCGGCTCCTATGCGGTCGTCATCATGAACGTGCGCGAGCTCGATCGCCTCTACGTCGCCAAACGCGGCTCTCCGCTCGTGCTCGGCGAGAGCGGCGGCGAGCGCTTCGTCGCCTCCGACATCCCCGCACTCCTCCCCTACACGAAGGAGATGCGCTTTCTCGAGGACGGCGACTGCGCGGTCCTCTCCGCCACCGGCCTGGAGCTCTTCGACCTGGCGGGGGCACCGATCGAGCGCCCGACGAAGAACATCCCCTGGACGCCGCTGATGGCGGAGCGCGGCGGCTACAAGCATTTCATGCTCAAGGAGATTTACGAGCAGCCGCGCGTCGTCGAGGACGTCCTGCTCGGCCGCGTCGACCGCGCCGGCGGACGCGTCGTCCTCGACGAGCTCGACGGCCTCTTCGAGCAGGAGGGCCCCTGCTTCGACCGCGTCGTGATCGTCGCCTGCGGTACCTCGCTGCACGCCGGCATGGTCGGCAAGTACCTCATCGAATCGCTCGCGCGGGTGCCGGTCGAGGTCGACTGTGCCTCCGAGTTTCGCTATCGCCAGCCGCTCTTGGACGGGCGCACGCTCGTCGTCCCGATCTCGCAGTCGGGGGAGACCGCCGACACGCTCGCGGCGATCGGTGGTGCCAAGGAGCAGGGCGCGCGCATCATGGCGATCTGCAACGTC
>CAYPII010000017.1:8896-25680 GCA_964410765.1 uncultured Myxococcales bacterium
GGAGCTCCATCACCCGCGTCGCCGACGCCACGCTCTTGACGCAGGCGGGGCCGGAGATCGGCGTCGCCTCCACGAAGGCCTTCACCGCGCAGCTCGCGGCGCTCTCGCTCTTCGCGCTCTCGCTCGCGGGGCGCCGCGGAACGCTCGATCCCGTCTCGCTGGCCGGACACATCGAGGAGATGGCTCGGTTGCCGCGCCTGATCCAGCAGCTGCTGGGCGACGCCGATCACATCCGCGGCATCGCCGAGCGGATCGCGAACGCCGGACACATTCTCTACATCGGCCGCGGGACGAACTTCCCGATCGCGCTGGAAGGGGCGCTCAAGCTCAAGGAGATCTCCTACATCCACGCCGAGGGCTTCGCCGCCGGCGAGCTCAAGCACGGTCCGATCGCCCTGATCGATCAGGGCGTGCCGGTCGTCGCCCTCGCCCTGCAGGATGCGACCTACGAGAAGGTCCTCTCGAACATCGAGGAGGTCCGGGCCCGCGGCGCGCGCGTCGTGGCGCTGGCCACCGAGGGGGACGAGACGGCGCGGCAGCTCGCGTGGGAGACGATCGCGCTGCCGAAGGCGAGTCCGTTCGTCGCGCCGATGTTGGCCGCTGTCCCGCTGCAGCTGCTCGCCTATTATGTCGCCGACCACAAGGGCACCGACGTCGACCAGCCGCGCAACCTTGCCAAGAGCGTAACGGTCGAGTAGTGTCCGCTTTCTCCATGGTGTCATTCAACTCCGCACAACAGCGTGCCGTCGAGCACGCCGACGGTCCGCTCCTGGTCCTCGCCGGCCCCGGCAGCGGCAAGACGCGCGTGCTGGTCGGACGCGTGGCGCAGCTCATCGAGCGCGGCGCGGCGTGGCCCAGCGAGATCCTCGCCGTCACCTTTACGAACAAGGCGGCCGGCGAGATGCGCCGCCGCCTCGAGGGGCTGATCGGCCCGCGCGCGCGCGAGCTCTCCTGCGGGACCTTTCACTCGATCTGCCTGCGGCTGCTGCGCCGGCACGCCGAGCACGTCGGCTTCTCCGATCGCTTCGTCGTCTACGACGAGGGGGATCGGCTCGTCCTTGTGAAGGAGTGCCTCGCTGTCCTCGATATCGATGTCTCGCGCACGAGCCCGCAGGCGATCGCCGAGCGGATCAGCCGTGCGAAGGACGCCTGCCTCGACCCGGAGGCCTTCGCGCGCGAGGCGGGGGGGAACCCGTATCTCAAACGCGTCGCGCGCGTCTACGAGCGTTACCAGGCGCGGCTGGCCGAACTCGAGGCGATGGACTTCGGCGACCTCATCCGCCTGGCGGTGCAGCTCCTCGAGACGCATCCGGAGATCCTCGACTCCTGTCAGCGGCGTTGGCGCTACATCCTCGTCGACGAGTACCAGGACACGAACCACGCGCAGTACCGCCTCGTGCAGCTCCTCGCCGCCGCGCACAAAAACCTCTGCGTCGTCGGCGATGATGATCAGTGCTTGGTCGGCGGGACGCTCGTGACGATGGGTGACGGTTCCCGGCGACCGATCGAGAAGATCCGTGAAGGGGATGAGGTCCTCTCCTGCTACGGAAGTGGGGATTTCCGTCCGGCTCGTGTGAGCCGCACCTTCAAGAGCAAGTCAAGCGGTGAGGGGGTGGCGCTTCACCTTCGATCCGGTCGGGCATTGATCAGCACGGCCGAACACGTCCACTTCGCGGGATATCGGTTGGGTCTCGTTGCACAACAGTACTTCACCTATGTCATGCAGAAGCGGGGCGTGGGATGGCGGCTCGGAACGAGCCAGGTGTATACGGCAGGGCAGGCCAAGCCGATGGTGGGCTTCAAACAACGACTCCTGCACGAACATGCCGATGCCCTGTGGGTCATCGGAACGCATTCCAGCGAGAACGAGGCGCGCGCCGAGGAATACCTCCTCTCGCTTGAATACCGGCTGCCGACGATTCCGTTCGTGCCTCGGAAAGGGCGGAGTCGGAACGGTCTCGTTCATGATTCGAAGTACATCGAGCGTATCTTCGCGGCATTCGATACGGAGGCGAATGCCCTGCGCCTCCTCGCGGATCGAGGGCTGTCGGTGGAACATGCACATCATCGGCCGCGTTCGCGCAACGCCGCTCGGCGGAACGTCGTGGTGACGCTCTGCGGGGATCGGCGTGGCCGTTCTCCGATGCACCGCGTTTCCATCGTCGGCAATGATGCTGCGGGAAGGGCCAAACTCGAGGCGCTCGGTTTTTCGGTCCGGCCGGCAAAGCACAATTCACGAAGCTGGCGGTTTGAGACGGCGTATGCCGACTATGGGCAGGTCAATCGCGTCGTCGCGCAGCTACGAAAGACGTTTGACGTGAACGAATTCTATGTCGCTCGACTCGGCGCCCCATGCGGGGAACGGTCCGGGACGAACGCACTTCCGTTCCTGCCGGCTGCTTCGGTCATGCCGGGCATGGCCCTCTTTTCGGAGGAGGGCGGCTACGATATCGTCGAGCGTGTCGAGAGGAGGAAGATTCGAAAAGCCGTTTACGATCTCAATGTCGAACGCACCCATAATTTCATTGCGAACGGGATCGTGACGCATAATTCGGTCTACCGCTGGCGCGGGGCGGACCTCTCGAACATCCTGCGCTTCGAGAAGGACTTCACGGGGGCGACGGTCGTGCGCCTCGAGCAGAACTACCGCTCCACGAGGACGATCCTCGCTGCGGCGGAGGGGGTGGTGGGCAACAACGCGGGCCGCAAGCCCAAGGCGCTCTGGACGGAGAACGATGAGGGCGAGCGCGTCGGGCTCCTCTCCTGCGATTCGGAACACCGCGAGGCGGAAGCGATCGCCCGGCGCATCACGCGCGCCCAGGGCGCGGGACGACGTCTGCGCGACGTCGCCGTCTTCTACCGCACCAACGCGCAGTCCCGCCCCTTCGAGGAGGCCTTCCGGCGCGCGGGGATCGCCTATCGCATCTACGGCGGCATGCGCTTCTACGAGCGCGCCGAGGTCAAGGACGTGCTCGCCTATCTGCGTTTGCTCGTCGACCCGCGCGACGACATCGCGCTTCGCCGGATCATCAACGTCCCGACGCGCGGCATCGGTAAGACCACGGTCGAGCGCCTCGCGACGGCCGCGTCGGAGCGCGCGATGCCGATGCTCGCGGCGATTCCGATGCTCGTCGCTTTCGGTGCCGTTCGCGCCGCGTCGGCGAAGCGCCTCGCCGCCTTCCAGCGCCTCATCGAGGAGCTCGCACATGAGGCGACGGAGCGTTCGCTCGTGGAGATCGTGCAGACGGTGTTGGAGCGCAGCGGCTACGTCGAACACCTCGCGACCGCGTCGACGATCGAGGCGGAGGCGCGCCTCGAGAACATCAACGAGCTCGTCGCGGCGATCGAGGAGTTCGAGGCGTCGGGCGGGGAGGGGACGGTCGCGGAGGAGGGGACGCCGCTGCAGCGCTTCCTCGATCAGGTCGCCCTCGTCTCGCAGGCCGATGCGATCGACGAGGAGCAGGGCGCGGTGACGATGATGACGCTCCACCTCGCCAAGGGGCTCGAGTTCCCCGTCGTCTTCATGGTGGGGATGGAGGAGGGGCTCTTTCCGCACGCGCGTTCGATCGATGACCCAGACGAGCTCGAGGAGGAGCGGCGGCTCTGCTACGTCGGGATGACGCGTGCGAAGGAGGAACTCGCGCTCACGCACGCCTTCCGCCGCACGCTCTTCGGCAAGGCGACCTACAACGTCGCATCGCGCTTCCTCGACGAGATTCCCGGCCAGCTCGTCGCGCGCGAGAGCATCGGCGATGGCACGGACGGCCTGATGACCCCGCGCGGAAGCCGCCGCTGGGTGGGTGGGTCGACCGTCCCCTCCGACGACGTCTTTTCCGCGCAGGATTCCTTCGGCCAGAACGCCCCGCAATCGAATGTTGTTTTTTCGGATCACGAGTCACGAATCATGAATCACGATCCCGATTTCGACCAACGCCCCCCCGAGGAGCGCGGCACGTCTTTTCAGAAGGGGGGGCGGGTGAACCACCCCACGCTGGGAGCGGGGGTCGTGATGGGGTGTCAGCGGACGAGCTCCGGACACCGCGTGACGGTGCGCTTCCAAAACGGTCAGACCAAACGCCTCATCGCCGAGTTCGCCGGACTCCTCCCCGGATGAGGGACATATGCCCTGTACCGCATGCGAGTGGTCATTTCTGTCCCGTCCTTGACAACCGGGGATCGAAGCTGAGAGAGTTCTTCCTCGGTCGTCGGGGGTCGGCCGGAAAGCGAGGGGCACCATGACGATACCGATCCAACCCTTTCTCTACCGCAGTGCCGCCGGTCCGCAGCCGAACACGCGCATGCTCACGATCGAGTTCTCCGGGGAGCCGGCAGAGGGGCCCTGGTTCGAGGGCCGCTGGGTCGACGCCAACGCCAACGGTGTGATGGATGTCGGCGACCGTATCGGCTTCATCACCTACGCCTTCTGTGCGGAGGGGCAGCAGCGCCCGCACCAACTCTTCGACTACCAGATGCGCGCGGTCACCCCCGCCGACGTCGCGCAGTTCGGTTCCTCGCTGCGGCTGGCGGTGCACGCCTGGGATGCGCGGATGGCACGCTTCCGCTCCGATGCGCCGACGCAGCTCTCCTGCGAGCATCTGCACTGGGGGGTCTCCGCCTCGTTCGACTGGGGGCACGGCTTCTGGGCGCTCGACGATTTCGTCACCGGCGAGATTCGCTATCTGCGGCGGATTCCGACGCCCCCCTTTACCCGCGTCGAGTCGATCGTCGACGCATCGAGTCCCGACTACGGCCTGATTCGCTCCGCGATCGAGGCGTGTGCGAAACTCCTGCCGCCGCAGCTGATCTCGCCCGATGCACCGCGGGCCCCGTTCGGGCGCGCCACGCCGCGAGCGCTTCCCATCCCACCCACGCCGCAACGACAGCGCTGATCAGAGTTTCCAGTTAGTGACGAGCGGGAGTTCCTCGTCGTCCGAGAAGGAGTCCTCCGAGATGTCGTCGAAGGATTCGTCGCGGTTGAGCAGATGGGTGACCATCCGCTTGAGCTCCGCGATGTTGGTATAGGGCTTGTGCAGCAGGTGGATGCGGATCCCGTCGAGCTGGAAGCGCGCGAGATCGGTGCCGTAGGCGGTCGTCAGGATGATGCCGCAGTCGGGCTGATGCCGTTTTGCCAGTCGCGCGAGTTCGCAGCCGTTGACCGCCGGCATGATGATGTCGCTGATGAGCAGCTGGCAGGAGCGTTCCTTCAGGATGCGCGCGGCCTCGGTCGGATCGGTGACGAGCTCGTAGTCGACGATGCCCAGGTCGTCGAGGATGCGATGCCAGAAGGAGAGGAAGGTCCGGTCGTCCTCGACGACGAGTACGGAGAGCGGTTTCGAATCGTGGTCACGCTGCATAATCACTTCCCCTGAAATTTGTATTTACAAGTATTGTGCCAACCATCCTCCGGTCGTTTTCAAAATAAAATCTTAAAAGTCGATTGGTTACAGCTCTTCTCCCCGGAGGGGGGCTGCGCTGGTGGGTACTTTGTCACGATTTTGGCGCTCCCGATGGCCGAAAGCGTCAAAATTCCGGCTTTCCTGCGAGCACCTAGCGGGTGAGCCCGGCGGTCAGGAGATCGACCGCCACCTGGGCGACGAGATTGGAAAAGCCCTTTCGATTCAATCGATGTGCGCCTTTTCCGCGGACGCGGTGCGGGCCGGACTGCAGATCGATGATGCGCTTCGGCGGGGTCTCGTTGCAGAGGCGGCCAAGTGCTCGTCGTTCAGTGGCTCGCGGGAGCGTCCCGACGACGACGAGATCGAGCGGATGCGGGAGGGCGTCGAGGCGCGTGATGCGGCCGACCCCGCGCGGGAGCGCTCTCCTCCGCCCGCGCCTCCCCGCGTGGTGGAGCACCCGCCAACCCTGTGCCAACAGGGTCCCCGCGATGGGGGGGAGTTCGTCCGCTTCGCCGCAGAGGAGTGCCGTGCGTCCGTCGCGCCCGCGCCCGCACCACTGTGCGGCGGCGGTACCGGTCGCCGAACAGCCGGTGAAGCGCTTGCCCCGGCGTGCGATGACGTCGACCGTCTGCGAGCGCTGTGCGGCGGTGTCCAGCTGCGGGAGGTGGCGCGCGATCGCGCGCTGCAGCTCTCCCTCGACCACGAGGCCGGCGATGTCCATCAGCTGCAGGCAGGCGACCGTGTTCTTGAGCGATCGGCGCTCGACGCCGAAGGGGAGGAGGATCGCACCCGCGACGCGGCCGACCAGGTGCCGGCGAATCGCCGGCGGGACACGGCACTCCCCCTCGCAGAGGGTGCCGAAGATGATGCGCGGACTCTCCTGCCATCCGGTCGGTGCGTTCATCAGTCCTCCTCCTCCGGCCTCCGGTGAAAGCGGCGCGCCCCCTCCACGTCGCGGCGGATCTGCTCGCGCAGCTCGGCGGTGGAGGCGAAGGCGACTTGACTGCGCTCGAAGCGCAAAAACTCGATGACGATGTCCTCGCCCATGATGTCGACGTCGACATCGAGCAAATGCGTCTCCACGGCGAAGGGGGCGTCGGGAAAGGTCGGATTGGTGCCGATGCTCGTGATCGACGCGTAGCGCTTGGCCCCCGTGCGGCCGCGCACCTTCGCGCGCGTCGTGTAGATGCCGCTCTTCGGCAGCAGTTCATTCTCCGGCCGGATGTTCGCGGTGCGCGCGGCCAGCGTGCGTCCGAGCCCCCGCCCCGGGATGACGCGCCCGGCGATTGCATAGGGGCGCCCGAGCAGCTCCGCCGCCTCGGCCACCTCGCCTGCGGCGATGAGCCGGCGGATGGCGGTGGAGCTCACCAGCGTCTCGTCCACGAACTGCGCCTCGATCACCTGCACCGTCACCCCGTGGGCCTCGCCCCAGCGGCGCAGCGTCTCGATCGTTCCGGCGCGATGCAGGCCGAAGGTGAAGTCGTAGCCGACGATGATCTCGCGTGCGCGCAGCCGCTTGACGACAACCTCCTCGAGGAAGGCCTCCGGCGTCAGCTGGGCGAAGACGGCCGAGAAGGGTTCGATCACGCAGAGGTCGACGCCCAGCTTTTCAATCGCGCGCAGCCGCTGCTCCAGAGTTTGGATGAGCGGGGGGCATTCGCGGGGGGCGAGGATGTGAACGGGATGCGGGTCGTAGGTGTAGAGGAGTGCGGGGGCGCCGCATTCGCGCGCGTGCGCCACCGTCGTCTCGATCAGCACGCGGTGCCCACGATGCACGCCGTCGAAGTTCCCCATCGTGACGACGGGGGCCTCTCCCTCGGCGGGGAGCTGTTCGGAACCGAAAGCGCGCTCCACGTGTGACTCCTGCGTTCGATGCTGCGGCGGGAGTACGGCAAAACGCCGGCCAGGTCAAATCCTTACGGCAGGTGGGCGGGCAGCTCCGCGGTCGACGGCGGGGGCTTCGCCCCGACCGTCGTCGTGGCGCCGGTGCGCTCGATGACGACGAGGCGGCGGCCGGTGAGCTCCTGCGCGTCCCGTGCGGCGATGAGCACGCGGTTGTTTCCCGGTTCCAGCGGGACGGTGATCGAGAAGGGGAAGCGCTTCCCCCCCGCTGCGTTCGGGAGGTAGGCGATCTTCTGTTCGCCGACGAAGACGTAGGCGTCCTTCACGCTGTCGGTGTCCTCGATCGTTCCGGTGAGCGTGAGCGACGCGGCGTCGGTGATCGCCGGGAAGGGAGCGATCGAAATGGTCGGCGGTTGGTAGCGCACGCCCGCCGGGGGCGCAAGCGTTGCGGTCTTCTCGTCGAGGGTGATGCGTTCGGTGATGTAGGAGAGCCGTTTGAGATCGGTCACGCCGAGCTCGAGCACGCACCCCTCGTCGGGGACCGCACCGTTGAGCGTGAAGCGGAAGCGCGCGGAGCGTTTGCCCCCCGGGGCGAGGCGGCCGATCGTCTCGCGCCCGCGCTTGATGAAGAGGTGTTCGCCGCAGTCGTTCACGAGCGTGGCGGCGGTCTCCTTCCCCGACGGGCCCTTGCCCACGTTGGTGACGGTGAGCGCGAGCGAGAGCGGTGCCTTGAGCGTCACCGGTTTTCCCGCGCGTGCACCGCCGAGCCGATAGGTGACGCCGAAGGCGGGGCGCGGCTCGCCCGCGACGGGGACGATGACGTCAACCGACCGTCCCTTCGCGTCGTGCGCATCGCGGAAGGCGACCTCCATCGTGAAGCGCTGTGTGGCGATCCCCTCGGGGATTTCGATGGGTACGCGCCAACTCCGCTTCTGCTTTGGCTTCAGGAGGCCGAAGGCGAACTCGCGATTGGCGAGGAAGGGGGCCTCCTCCGATTGTCCGACGGCGAGGAGCTGCGAGGCCGTGCCCTTCCCCGTGTTCGTGACGGTGAGCTCGAGGTCAATCGTCGTCCCGGCGCGCGCCCGCGAGATCGGCTTGCCGCCGGAGAGCAGGCGCGAGGACAGCGCGTAATCCGGCGCCTTTTCCTGCGGGGCGACGCTCCAGTTCACGCCCAGCGCTTCGAATGCCTTCGCGATCTTCTCCTCCTCCTGGCGCTGAGCTCCGTGCAGCGGTGTCAACGCGTCGGCGAGCATTTTCTTGCGCGAGGGGGCACCCGCCTGGGCGAGCAGATCGGCGGCGAGTTTTGCCGTGAAGTCCTCCTCCACCTTTGGCTTCTTCGCGTACTCCTCCAGGGCGCGGCGCTCCGCCGCGTCGTCGTCCTCGCGCGGTTTGAGAAAGCTCACGCGGATGAGGGCGCGGCGCTCGTCCTGCTTCCGGCCGCGGTCGCGTTCCAGGTGCGCTTCCAGGTCCTTCTCGGAGGGGAGGGTGTCCTCGACCAGGTCGATCTCCTTGCGGTCCACCGTCGCGGGGACGACCTCGATGTCAGGGATGAGGCCGTCGAGCTGGATCGATTCGGTGCCGCCGGCCATGTACTGAGCGATCGTCAGCTTGATGGCCGCGTCGTCGCCCAGCTCGAAGATCGTCTGGACCGATCCCTTTCCGAAGGAGTGTCGCCCCATGACGACGCCGCGATCATGCACCTGCAGCGCGCCGGCGAGGATCTCCGAGGCAGAGGCCGATCCCTCGTTGATGAGCGTGATGATCGGGTAGCCCGGCTGCGTCCCCTTCGCGTTGGCGCGCTCCTCGTCGATGAGCCGGTCGCGCGGACCGAGCGTGGAGACGATGATCCCCTTGCGCAGGAAGCGGTCGGCGATGTCGGCGGAGATGTCGAGCAGGCCGCCGGGGTTGTTGCGCAGGTCCAGGATGAGGCCGTCAAGCTTTGTGCCCTCCGGCTCGAGCGCGGCGAGCGCCGTGCCCACGTCCTCGTCGGTGTTCGCCTGGAAGTTCTTGATCTTGATGTAGCCGATGCGTTTCTCGCCGCGCATCATCAGCGTGTGCTGGACGCTGTCGATGTTGATGAGCGCGCGCGTGAAAGTGAGCGTGCGCGCCGGGCGTCCCTTCCGCTCGAGGACGATCGTCACCTTCGTGCCCACATCGCCGCGCAGCTTGTTCACCGCATCCATCAGCGACAGATTGATCGTCGACTCGCCGTCGATCTGCAGGATGCGGTCGCCCGCCTGGACGCCGGCGCGCGCCGCGGGCGTGCCGGCGAGCGGCGCGATGACGGTGAGCCATCCGTCGCGGATGGAGATGACGATGCCCAGTCCCCCGAACTTGCCGCGCGTCCCCACCTTGAACTCCTCGTAGATCTTCGGCGAGAGAAAGTTCGAGTGCGGGTCGAGCGCTTGCAGTATGCCGTCGATCGCCGTGAATTCGATCTCCTCCTTCGGTTCGTCGCCGGTGTAGTGCGCGTCGATGAAGGCGAGGACCTCGCGCAGCGTGCGGTCGAGGTCGGAGATGCTTGCGAGCCGTCGTATGCGAAAACGCTTCGAGGCGAGGCCCACCGTGACGTCGATCGCGCTGGTCCCGTCGAATCGGACGAGGACCTCCGGGATCGTGTTCTCGACGCGCTCGAGCGCGGCCCGCAGCATGCGTCGCGGCTCGATGCGGGAGGCATCGTAGTAATGGCGGTCGATCGCCGTGAGCGTGCGGCCGACGAGCTTCGCCTCGCGAAGCGGCGCGCCGATGACGGGACCGCTGTGCACCAAGAGGAGGCCGCCGGCGAGGAGGAGGGCGAACAGGGCGATCAGCGCGGCTGGGCGGGAAGCGCGCCGATTGCGGAAGCGCTTCAGAAACGAGGAGCGATGGAGCATGAGATGGCCTTTTTTCGGTTTTCCGGTCTGTTTCCCCAAAACGAGCGATTTCATGATGCGTGGGCACCACGATGGAGTCAAGAGAGAAGTCGCATGGCGACGTGCGTTTAGTGGGGAAATCTCATGTGTTGAACGAGAAGATATTGTCAACCCATTGAAATAATCATATAATAACGCCACGCCATTTCGGCATATCTGGGGGAGAGGTGGATCTGGGGACCCTTTCAGCGCATTTTTGGGCAGCCGCCCTGCCGGCCCTCAAGATCGGTGCGGTCGTCGTCACGATTCTGCTGGTCGCCAGCGGGCTCGCCCTGCGCTGGCGCAGCGTCGTCGAGCTCGTGGAGCGCCTCCCGCTGCGCCGCAGCCACTACGATTACCGCCGGATCTTCCAGGACTACCTCGAGCGCTTCAACGCCATCACCGATCGCCGCGAGCTCTATCCGGCGATCCTCAACGCCGCCTGCCGCATCGTCGGGGCGCAGGGGGCGGCGCTGATCATCCGCGACGCGAAAGAGACCTTTCAGATCAAGGCCGCCTACGGGATTCGTCCCTTCACCTTCCGGGTGGAGGAGGTCCGCGGCTTCTTCTGCTGGCTCGAGAAGGAGCGCCGCATTGTTACACGCCGGGATCTCGTGACGAAGAAAGCACACTCCGCGATCAAGAGCGAGGGACTCAGCTATTTCGTGCAGTTCAACGCCGAGGCCTGCGTGCCGCTCTTCATCAACGACCGCCTCTACGGCGTCATCAATCTGGGCGCTCGCCGCCGCGGGCACTATGGCGCTCCCACGCGCGACCTGTTGCGGCTCCTCTCCGTGCAGTTCGCCACATCCATCCACAACGCCAACCTCTATCAGGCGCTGCTGCGGCAGAACCGGGAGCTCAAGGAGACCGCGACGCTCAAGTCGCAGCTGCTCGCCAACCTCTCGCACGAGCTGCGCACGCCGCTGACGAGCATCATCGGCCTCTCCGAGATGATGGCGGAGGGCGGCGACGGCCCGATCACCGAGGAACAGATGCAGCACCTCTCGCATATCCGGCAGGCCGGAGTACGCCTCTTCGAGACGGTGACGGCGATGCTTGACCTCTCGCGGATCGAGTCGGACAAGCTCTCGCTCGACGTTCAGAAGGTGAACATCGGGCGGCTGATCGAGCAGGTCGCGCAGCAGACGCGGCCCAACAAGTTCACCTCGCTCGAGATCAAGGTCGACGACCGCACGCCGGGGGTCTACGGTGATGAGGCGCGCCTGCGGCAGGTGGTAAAGAATCTTCTCGATAACGCCGCCAAGTTCACGAGAAGAGGGAAGATTTGCATCGAGGCCTCGAAGTCGGGCGAGATGCTCAAGATTGTCGTGAAGGACACCGGCATCGGTATTGCCGAGGACAAGCAGAAGGTGATCTTCGATGGCTTCCGGCAGGTCGACGGGAGCGCCACGCGCGAGCATGACGGCCTGGGGCTGGGGCTGACCATCTCCAAGCGCCTCGTCGAGGCCCACGGCGGCCGCATGTGGCTCAAGAGCAAGATCGGCCGGGGGAGCGAATTCAATTTCACCCTTCCGCTGAAGCCCATCGCCCTCTACACCGAACGCCCCCCGCGTCGCGCCGCCTCCTAGGCCGCCCCACCGCGGCCGCTGCAGGGCGCCTATACCCCCGAAAAATCGTTGATTCGGAAAAACCCATCTGTTAGAGGTAGAGGCCCCTTTCCCTTCCGCCGCCCGTGCGCTTGGGCACGATGCAGGCGGATGGCATACGTCTATCGATTATCGATGAGTTCTCGACGCAGACAACAGTCTTTCGCTGCTCTCCTCGGCGCGGTACTCTTCCTCGCAGCGGCTTCCGGATTTGCTGCGCCCTCGTGGCATCGGCAACAGCGTCCGGCGATGCTCGTCGTCGAAGCGCCGATCGTGCAGGGGACGGCGATCGAGGGGAGCATCGTCGAGGCGGATATTCCGCCCCCCGATCCGACCGAGCGGTTCCGCCCGCTGCGGCTGACCCTCGACGACTGCGTGCAGATGGTCCTGGAGCGCGGTCTGCTCATCAAGTCGGCCGGGATGGAGATCGAGGCGGCGCACCGTCAACTGAAGGAGGCGAGCGCGGAGTTCTGGCCGGTGGTCGAGTACAAGTACCGCGCCGCGCCCGTGCCGACCGACGCCAGCGATGCCTTCAACGCCTTCTTCGATGGGCAGCTGACGATGTTCAACAGCATCCACGTCGGCATCGGTTACCCACTCTTCACCTTCGGCCAGCTCTCCACGGCGCGCAAGATCGCAAAGGGGGGGGTGGCGGCGGCGAGGCTCGACCGCCAGAAGGCGCAGCAGCAGGCGGTCTACGAGGTGAAGAAGATATACTACGGCATCCTGCTCGCAAACGAGACGATCAAGCTCCTCCACGACGCGGTCGGCAAGATGGGCAAGCGCATCGAGGAGGAGGAGGGTCGCGAGATGCCGGAGATGAATCCCTACGACCTGTTGCAGCTGAAGGCCTTCAAGCTGGAACTCGAACGGCGTTTGGAGGAGGCGCAAAACAACCGGGCGCTCGCCTACGAGGGGCTGCGGCTCCAGCTCGACCTCGAACCGGGCACCGAGATCCGGTTGGCCGACTCCATGCTTCAGCCCGAGACGGTCGCGCTCGAACAACAGCGCGCCTTCCTCGATGCGCATGAGGAGCACGAGGAGGATCTCCAGCGACTGGACATCGGCGTGCAGGCGAAGGCGCTCCAATACCGCTTGGAGAAGTTCAAGATGTTGCCGAAGCTGGGGCTCGGCTTCTTCGTCGACGTCGGGCGCACAGTGCACGACATCAACAAC
This sequence comes from uncultured Myxococcales bacterium, assembly GCA_964410765.1. GTDB lineage: Bacteria > UBA10199 > UBA10199 > 2-02-FULL-44-16 > JAAZCA01 > CAYPII01. Next base: position 21,812 of record CAYPII010000017.1, read on the forward strand.
CTCCAGGCGACCGACGACTTCAGCAACCCCTTCAACTATACGCGCGCCGGCGTCGGCCTGGAGCTGAAGGGCAACCTCGACTTCCACGGTTCCTATCAGCGTGTCAAAAAGGCGCGCGCGGAGTACTTCAAGGCGAGTTATGACCGCGCGATCGCCCGCCGCGCAAAGGACCTCGACATGCGCAAGGCATACCTCGAGGCGCGCCGAGCGCGCGCGAACGTGGGGCGCGCGAAGAAGGAGCAGTCGCTCGCGAACCAGATGATGTTTCTCACGAAGCTCAACCTCGACACCGGGGTGGGGAGCCAGGAGGACTACGCCGACGCCCTCAAGGCGCTGCTCGTTTCGCGCGGACGCTACTTCAAGTCGATCTTCGACTTCAACGTGGCGCTCGCCGACCTCGAACGCCGCGTCGGCACCGAGGAGTACGGTCGCCTGACGCCCGAGGTCAATCAGGCATTCTATGACGTCTTCGATCGCGACCGCAGCGGCGATGACGACGTCTTCGAGTCGGAGAAGTCCTACGGATTGGAGGAGTTCGATGAGGAGTTGGACGAAGAGATGGGGGAGTGACCGCGTGCGCGTGGCCGCCGTCGTCCTGATGGCGGCGTCGCTCGTGATGACGGCGATGCCGGCCGCGGCGGCGAAGCAGTACGCCGCGAAGGGGACGCCGATGCGCGCCATTCAGGAACTCGATGAGATGCTCGACGACTTCAAGGTGCGCGAGGGGGGCAAACCGCTGAGCGAGAAGGACGAGGAGCACAACCGGACGCTCAAGCGAAAGATCATCCACGGCACCTTCGACATCCGCGAGCTCGCGCAGCGATCGCTCGGTAAGCACTGGCCGCAGCGCTCCGGTGCGGAGCAGGATCAGTTCGTCCAAATCCTCACCGACCTGCTCGAGGAGAAGGCGCTCTTCTCGAAGGAGCAGTCGGCGGCGAAGAGCAAGAGCGGCGGGAAATACTACGTCGTCTACCGCGGCCAGCAATACGACAAGAGCAAGAAGCGTGCCTACGTCCGGACGAAGGTCGTCGTCCCGGCGGAGAACGTCGACATCGAGCTCAACTACAAGCTCGTCAAGAAGGGCGACGAGTGGAAGATCTACGACGTCATCGTCGACGAGGCGAGCCTGGTGAAGAACTATCAGTATCAGTTCAACAGCATCATTACGAAGCACGGCTATCCCGACCTCGTGCGCCGGATGGAGAAGAAGCTCGGCGAGATCCGCACGGATCGCAACGCGACGGGCGATGCGAAGAAGGCGGGGGCGGGGGACAAGAAGAAATCGGAGACGGGCGGCGAGAAGAAGGCGGGGACGTGAAACGCGCCGTCGTCCTCCTCGCGGACGGCGCGCGCGCCGATGTAATCGACGAGGAGCTCGCCGCCGGACGCCTCCCGAACATCGCGCGATACCTCGTCGAGCCCGGCGCGCACCGCACGGCGGTGACGAGCTTCCCCTCCACGACCGGTCCCGCCTATCTTCCCTTCCTCACCGGCTGCCTCCCCGGCACCTGCAACGTGCCGGGCATCCGCTGGGTCGACAAGCCCGCCTACGACGACGGGCGCTTCCTCCAGAACCACCGCTCCTACGTCGGCCTCGAGAGCTTTTTGATGACGCGCGACATCCGCGAGCCGATCGCCACGATCTTCGAGCTCGTTCCGGGGGCGCAGAGCATCTTCAACCCGATCGCGCGCGGCGCGGGGCGGGGAAACCGCACGCGCATCAGCCGCATCTGGTACTGGTACTACGCGCACCTGACCGACCACTGGTCCTTCGCCGACGAGGCGGCGTTGGCGAAGATCAAGCGTTCGTTGTCGGAGTCGCCTCCCTTCCTCTTTGCGGTCCTGCCCGGCATCGACGAGTATGCGCACCTGGCCGGCTGTGAGGCGCCGGAGGTGCGCGCGCGCTACGCCTTCCTCGATCGCGCGGTCGGCGAGATCGCCGAGTTGTTGCAGTCACGCGGCGAATGGGGGGAGACCGCGCTCTTCGTCGTCAGCGACCACGGCCTCTCCACGACGCACACGCACTTCTGCGTGAACACCTTCCTCGACGAGCACGGCCTTCCGCCCTTCTTTTATCCGCTCATCTTCCACAAGAGGGGGAAGCGCGCGGCGAACATGGTCTCGGGCAACGGTATGTCGCATCTCTCCTTCCGCAACGCCGATGGCTGGGCGCGCCGCACCGTGCGCGCGGAGCTCGAGACCCTGGCGCCGGGACTCATCGACGACCTGCTGCGCTGCGAGGCGGTCGACATCGCCATCAGCCGCGAGCCAGGCGAGGGGCTGCTGGTCGAGAGCCGCCGCGGCCGCGCGCGCCTGCGGTTGGGCGGCGAGCGCCTGCGCTACGCGGTGGAGGGGAGCGATCCCTTCGGCTACGGGCCGCTGCCCGAGGAGCTCACCCCGGAGGACTCGCTCGCGCGAACGATCGGGAGCGACTACCCGGATGCCCCCTTTCAGATCGCGCATCTGATGACCGCCCCGCGCGCCGGCGACGTCGTCCTTTCGGCGACTCCCGGCTTCGATCTGCGGCTCAAGTACGAACACCCGGAGCACCATGCCTCGCACGGGTCGCTGCACGCGACGCACATGCGCGTGCCGATCCTCGCCAACCTCCCGCTCGCCGATCGCCCGGCACGCACCGTCGATATCTTCCCGACCATCCTGATGCTCCTCGGCCACGAGACCCCGGGGTATGTCGATGGCCGTTCGCTCCTCCCGTGAGGGTTCTTCCCGATGGCGGACTCCGATCGCCGCCCCTTTTTCCTTGAAATGACGAGGACTTGTGGCTATAGGCCACAGTCCGATTCGGACCGATCAGCGGAGGGATGATGGCGACGGCAACCAGACACGAGGTGATGATGGAGGCGGACATGGCACAGGATTATTGCGTGAAGGATATCGGCCTGGCGGAGTGGGGCCGCAAGGAGATGGCGATCGCGGAGCACGAGATGCCGGGCTTGATGGCGGTGCGCGAGCAGTATGGGCCGCAGCAGCCGCTCAAAGGGGCGCGCATCACCGGCAGCCTCCACATGACGATCCAGACGGCGGTGCTCATCGAGACACTCGTCGCACTTGGCGCCGACGTGCGCTGGGCCTCCTGCAACATCTTCTCCACACAGGACCACGCGGCGGCCGCGATCGCGGCGAGCGGTGTCCCGGTCTTCGCCTTCAAGGGGGAGACGCTCGAGGAGTACTGGAACTTCACGAAGGCCGCGCTCACCTTCCCCGACGGGAAGGGGCCGCACCTCGTCGTCGACGACGGCGGCGACGCAACGTTGCTCATCCACCGCGGCTACGCGGCGGAGGAGAGCCCCACGATCCTCGACGAGTCGACCGACAACCAGGAGCTGGCCTGCGTGAACGCGGTGCTGAAACGCACGCTCGCCGAGAGCCCGACCTTTTGGCACGATGTGGTGAAGGAGTGGCGCGGCGTCTCCGAGGAGACGACCACCGGCGTGCACCGCCTCTACCAGATGCAGCGCGACGGCACGCTCCTCGCGCCGGCGATCAACGTCAACGACTCCGTGACGAAGTCGAAGTTCGACAACGTCTACGGCTGCCGCGAGTCGCTCGTCGACGGCATCAAGCGCGCGACCGACGTGATGGTCGCCGGCAAGACCGCGGTCATCTGCGGCTATGGCGACGTCGGCAAAGGGTCGGCGCAGTCGCTCTCTGCGCTCAACTGCCGCGTCATCGTCACCGAGGTCGATCCGATCTGCGCGCTGCAGGCCCTGATGGCCGGCTACCAGGTGATGACGGTCGAGGACGCGCTGCCGCTCGGCGACATCTACGTCACGACGACCGGCAACAAGGATGTCATCACTGCCGAGCACATGGCGAAGATGAAGGACCAGGCGATCGTCTGCAACATC
>CAYPII010000018.1:0-24739 GCA_964410765.1 uncultured Myxococcales bacterium
CGGTCGACCGTGTCGGGGCCGGGGAGGTGCAGCATCTCCTTGGGGATCGTCTTGGAGGTGTGGCTGAGGAGGGCCTCGCCCTCTGCGCCGAGAATGTCGATCGTCTTGCTCATGCGTCTCTCCTTTGTCTGCGGTTTGGCGGGGGACTATACGCATCCGGCCCAAAACATCAATGCCCCAATTATCCACAGTTGTCGGACGCTTTGCTGTATCCGGCATCGACGGATATCGACGATTGACGCCGGGGGAGGAGTCTGCGAAAAGGCGCCCCATGAGACGGCTCATCGCGCTCTGTTTCTTTCTCTGTCTTCTCGCATTCATTCGGCCCGCCGCGGCCTCGGTCGGAGCGCTGGAGGTCTTCGTCAGCATCCCGCCGCAGGCGGCCTTCGTCGAGGGGGTGGCAGGCGATCTCGCCACCGTCCACGTCCTGGTCGGGTCGGGGCAGTCGCCACACACCTTCGAGCCCACGCCCAAACAGCTCGCCGATCTCTCGCGCGCACAGCTCTACTTTGCCATCGGCCTCCCCTTCGAGGTGCGCCTCCTGAAAAAAGCGCGGGGTGCCAATCCGAAGCTCGTCGTCGTTCCCACGCAGCAGGGGGTGTCGTATCGATTGATGCGCGTCCATGCGCCGGGGCACGATCACGATGCGCTCCAGCCGGAGGTGCCCAACGAGACGGGACACGTCCACGGGCAGGGACCGCGCGGACCCCGGCCGATGCCCGACCCGCACATCTGGCTCGACCCGAAGCTCGTCAAGTTCCAGGTGCACGCCATTGCAGAGGCGCTCGCGCAGGCCGACCCGGCGCACGCAGCGCAGTATCGGAAGAACCGGGATGCGCTCGACGCGAAGCTCGACCGCCTCGATCGCACGATTCGAAAGCAGCTCGCCCCCTACCACGGCCGCTCCCTCTACGTCTTCCACCCGGCCTTCGGCTACTTCGCGCGCGCCTTCGGGCTCGTCCAGGTGCCGATCGAGCAGGAGGGGAAGGAGCCGGGCGGTTCGGAGCTCGCGATGTTGATCGCGGGCGCCAAGCGGCACGGTGCAAAGACGATCTTCGTCGAGCCGCAGTTCTCAAAGCGACAGGCCGATGCGATCGCCGCGGCGATCAGCGGCCGCGTCGAGACGCTCGACCCGCTCGCCCGCGACTACTTCGCCAACCTCGAAAGCATGGCGCGAAAGATCGCCGCCGCGCTCTCGCAGGAGCGGCGATGAGGGGGACGCCGTGAGCGAGCCGGTCGTCGCACTGCAAAACGTCTCCTTCTCCTACGACGGGACGCCGATCCTCGAGGATGTCAGCTTTACGATTGCCACGCACGATTGCGCGAGCATCGTCGGCCCCAACGCCGGTGGCAAGACGACGCTGCTCAAGCTCATCCTCGGTCTCCTCAAACCGCAGCGCGGGACGGTGCGCGTCTTCGGCAAGGCGCCGCAGGCGGTGCGCACGCGCGTCGGCTACATGCCGCAGCGCGCCCGCTTCGATCCGGCCTTTCCGGTGACCGCGCTCGACGTCGTCCTGATGGGATGCTTGCGCGGCGGCATTCCGCTGGGGCGCTCATCCCGTGCCGACCGCACGGCGGCGGAGGGGGCCCTTGATGAGGTGGGGCTCGCCGATCGCGCCGGCGCGCGCTTCGCCGCCCTCTCCGGCGGACAGCAGCAGCGCGTCCTCATCGCGCGCGCGCTCGTGAGCTCCCCGGAGCTGCTGCTGCTCGACGAGCCGACCGCGAACCTCGACTCCGTCGTCGAGGGGAAGTTCTACGACCTGCTCGCGCATCTCAACGAACGGATGACCGTCGTCATCGTCTCGCACGACATCGGTTTCGTCTCCCGTTCGGTGCGCCGCGTCTTCTGTGTGAACCGCAACGTGGTCGAACATCCGCTGGAGCAGTTCACGCAGGAGGGGGTGTCACAGCTCTACGGCGGCGAGGTGCATCTGGTGCGCCACGACCTGCGCAAGGAGGACCCGTGCCGTTCCTAGAGGCACTCGGGAGCTACGCCTTTCTCCAGTACGCCCTGGCGGCGGGGCTGCTCGCCAGCATCGCCTGCGGCGTGGTGGGGAGCTACGTCGTCGTCCGGCGCATCACCTACATCGCCGGCGGCATCGCGCACTCGGTCCTGGGGGGGGTCGGCGCGGCGCGCTATCTGCAGGTGGTCCATGGCTGGGAGTGGTGCACGCCGATGCTGGGGGCCGTCATCGCAGCGCTTCTCGCCGCGGTCATCATCGGGCTCGTCTCGCTCAACGCGCGTCAGCGCGAGGACACCGTCATCGGCGCGATCTGGGCGATCGGCATGGCCGCGGGCCTTCTCTTCATCTCGCAGACCCCCGGCTACAGCGCGGACCTGATGAGTTATCTCTTCGGCAACATCCTCATGGTGGGGCGCGGCGAGCTCGTCGTCATCCTCCTGCTCGACGCCCTGGTCCTGGCCGTCGGCGTCCTCCTCTACCGGCCGCTGATGGCGGTCTGTTTCGACGAGGAGTTCGCGCGGCTGCGGGGGCTCAATGTCGAGGCCTACTACCTGCTCCTGCTCGCGCTCACCGCACTCACCGTCGTGTTGCTGGTCTCCGTCGTGGGCATCGTCATGGTGATCGCGCTGATCACGCTGCCGGCGGCGATCGCCGGACGCTTCACCGGTTCGCTGGTGGGGATGATGCTGCTGGCGGTCGGCCTCTCCGCGCTCTTTACGACCGCCGGTCTCTGGGTGAGCTTCGCGCCGAACCTCCCGGCGGGTGGGACGATCATCCTCCTCGCCGGCGCGGCCTATATCGCGGTCTCCGTCCTTCGCCGTCCGCGGAGACGGAGGGCGCGGTAACGTTCTCCGCGATCGTCGCACATGATCATTCGTGTGGCTTCCCCACCTGATGTTTCCAGTGTTCCACCTCGGGGCGCATGCGCAGCAGTCCCGTCTCCTGTCCGAATTCCGTGATGAGGCAGAGGAGGAAGAAGAGGAGCATCGCGAAGGCGAACGCGCGTCCGCGTTTCGTCCCCGCGTGCTTGAGGCCGATGATGGAGGGGAGGATGCCGAAGAGGATGACGATGCCGAAGCCGCCGACGATGTTGAGGGCCTTGAGGAAGATGTCCTGAAAGAGGAGGGCGATGACCAGTGGCGGTCCGAAGGCGAGCGCGGCGGTCAGCAGTCGGCTCTTGCGTCCCAGGTGATTCGCCGTGAGATCGTGGAAGAAGCCGAGCAGCCCCATGCCGTTCGCGAGGTACGAGGTGGCGATCGCCAGCAGCGCGAAGAGGAGCGCGCCGGTCATGAAGGCCGGCGTGGCGATGATCTGCGAGAGCGGCACCGTCGCCGGCTGATCGCGCAGGAAGGCCTGGTAGAGACTGACCTGGCTCCCGTCCAGCGGCAGTGCGCCGATCCCCACCTGGATCCAGACCGCGTTCATCACGAAGCCGATGAGCACCCCCGCGAGCATCGCCTTGGCGATCCGCGCGCGGTCCCACTCCAGGCTGTGGCTGACGTGCGGGATGATGTTGTGGAAGTGAAAGGCGGTGATGATGATCGGTACCGTCGCCGGGAGAAATTGCCAGTCGGTGAAGCGGTACTGTCCGACCTGCACCTTTCCCTCGGCCATGAAGACGATGAAGGCGAAGGCGCCCCAGAGCGACACCATCAGGAGCGCATTGTGCCGGTGCACCCACTCGATCCGGGTGAGGTTCAAGAAGGTGACGATGGCGAAGAAGATCAGCGTCACCCCCCACGCGGGGATGGCCAAGTCGAAGAGGGTGGTGAGGATGGTGGTGGCGCCCGAGAGGTAGGCGGTGAGCAGGCCCCAGAGGATGAGCAGGTTGGTGCAAATCGCGATCCACTTGCCGACGGTGCCGAGGTAGTGGTGATAGAGACTCGGGTAGTTGAAGCTCTCCTCCTGTCGCTCCACCGCTTCGCGGCTGAGAACGATCGCGCTGTAGAGCATTGCGCCCCCGACGACGAGCATGCCGACGAGCGCCGGGACGAGGCCGGCGAGCCCGGTCTTCACGGGGAGCGCGAGGATGCCCGCGCCGATGAGGTTGCCGGTGATCAGCAGCGAGACGGTGAGGGTATGGGTGAAGGAGGAGGCGGGTTTCATGAACGAAAAATAGCAGGTTCGTGGAAGCGCTGCAAGAAAGCCGGCCGGTGCTATTGCCGGCGCAGGACGATCTGCTCCGCACCGGGGAGGGCGCGAAAGCATCCGCCGCTGCGCACGTGTTCGAGCGCGGCCGCTTCGTCGACGACGCGCACACCGCAGAGCGCTTCGATGCCATAAGCGAAGAGGCGCTTCGCCATGATCGTCGTCGGGCCGATGAGGAGGACGCGGGCTTGCGGGCAGAGCGCGAGCAACCCGTCGATCGTCCCGTTCACAAAGGTCGTTCCGGTGATGACGGCGACCTCGGCCTGCGGCAGGACGTCGGCAGCCGCCCCCGCCGGAAGGTCGCCCGGCTGCGGGCGGAGTTCGAGCACATCCAAATGCGCGGCGACTGCGCGCAGGCGGTCGGCGAAGGGGAAGTGCCCGACCATGACGGCGCGCTTTCCCCGCGCCCAGTCGAGCGCGAGCTCGACGCCGTTTCGCTGTTCGATCTGCTCGTCGTCGACCGCGATGAGCGAGTTGATCGCGGCGATGCCCAGCGACGCGGCGATCGGATCGTCGCTCCCGGCCCGCGCGGCCAGCTCTCGCGTGCTGTGCGGCAGAGGTGGTTGCGTCGTTTCTTCAAACGCATCGCGCCGGAAGTGATAGGCGATGCCGACCCCACGGCTGACCACCGCCGTCGCGCGCGGACCGACGGCGATCGCACGCACTGGCGCGTCATCATCGAGTGTGGCGAGGATCCTCTGAATGATGGCCTTTTTCATCTTCCGCCTGTCATTCCCGCATGTTGGAGGCGGGAATCCAGTTGGTGTTTTTTACGTCTGGATCCCCCGACTCCACCACTCGGGGGCAGGCCCCGACTACAGCACTCGGGGATGACAGTCAAAAGGAGATGGGGAGAGTTGTTTGCTTTACGACCGCAGCGCCACCAGCTCGTAGCGCCCCGCCTCGTCGACGAACGCCGCGGGCGTCAGGCCGGCATCGCGCAGGAAGCGATGCATCGTCTCCGCATCGGGGAGGGTGTGGTGCTCCACCGCCGTCCCGGCCTTTCGGTGAAAGTCGTTGATCTCGTCGCGGCTGGAGACGTGCGCGATCACCAACCGCCCGCCGGAGCGCAGCAGGCGCGCGGCGTTCGCGATCCCGGCTGCCGGGTCGGTGATGTGCGGAAAGCAGGAGAAGCAGATGACCGCGTCGAGGCCGGCGGCCGGGAGGCGACACTCCTCCAGCGTCTCGCAGCGAACGCTCACGCGTGGGTCGGGAAACTTGGCGATGAGCCGGTCGAGCATCGCCTGTGCCGGATCGAGTGCGACGATGCGCCCGCGCTCGTCCAGTCGCTCCAGCAGCGCGGGGAGGAGCGCACCGGTCCCGCTGCCGACATCGAGCACGACGGCATTGGGTATCAGGCGCGCGAGCGCGGCGACGGCGCGCAGGCGCTCCATCGGCGGAGCGGGACAGATCGCGTCCCACTCCTCGGCGCGCTCGTCGAAGAAGGCGATGGCGTCGCCGTGGGGGTCTCCGTGTCTATGCATGGTCATGGAGCCAGCCGCCGATCCGTGCGGCGAGCATCGGGATGAAGATCAGCTGCAGGGCGATGCCCGGCAGGCCGATGACGAAGAGGGCGCGCAGCTGGGCGGCGGCGTTCGGCGCGGCGCCCAGGCCTGCCGACCAAGCGCCGAGCGAGACGAAGCGGCCGACGAGCATCGCGACGAGGAGCGCGGGGAGGATCCGCCAGCGGCGATCGCGGACGAGCCAACCGGCGATGAGCGCGTAGGCGCAGCACTCGATCGTGATCGCGGGCAGCGCGGCGATCGGCGGCATGCCGGAGAGGGCGAAGCTCGCTGCGGGGGCGGCGAGTGCCGTGATCAGCCCGCCGCGGATTCCCATCACCATCGCCGCCAGGAAGACAGCCGCGTGCAGCGGCAGGAAGACCATCCCCGCAATGCCGAACTGGTGGCAGATCCAGGGGAGGGCGATCGCCAGGGCGACGAAGCCGGTCAGGAAGAGCGCCCAGCGCATTCCGCGAAGGGCGTAGCGCGGCATTGGATGAACGGCGGCAGTGAGCACGGACATGGAAACCTCCTCGGGCTGATGTGAGGAGGTGTTACTAATGCAACGGAGATGGCACTGTCAAGGGGCGTGCTCAGCGCGGAATGGCGGCCGTGCGCGTCAGCGCCCCGTGCAGGACCCCCTTCGTCCCGATCAGCCGGTCGGCGAAGTGCTTGAGCTCCCCGGCCTTGCCGCGGACGATGAGGGCCTCCAGGCAGTGGTGGTGGTCGATGTGGACGTGGCTGGTGGCGACGATGATCTTCCCCGAACGGTGCTGCAGGTCGGTGAGCTTTTGCTGCAGCCCCGGCTGGTGGTGATCGTAGACGAGGGTGATCGTGCCGAAGGCCTCCTCGTCGCGGTTCCACTCCTCGTCGACCAGGCGCTCGCGGATGAGATCGCGCAGCGCCTCGGAGCGGTTGGTGTGGTCGCGCTGCTTCATCAGCCGGTCGAAGCGCTTGAGGAGTTTTTCGGGGAGCGAGACGCCGAAGCGGGTCAGTGTATTCATGCTCCCCCCATAGCGCAGGGCGCGGGGGATGGCAATGGCAACGGAGGCGCTTGCCAACCGTTCGGAGATTGGCGATGGTCCGGGGCATGCGCGAACGCACCCGATTTTTCCTCTATCTCCTCGTCTTCGCTGCCGCCTACCGGCTTCCGGTCGACCGCCTCCCCTTCGGGGGGCCGCCGCTGCAGGCGCTCGTCCTCCTGCACGATTACGCGCGCGAGCACGTCCTGCTCTGCCTCGCCCCCGCCTTCTTCATCGCGGGGGCGATCGCGGTTTTCTTGAGCCGCGCCACCATCCTGCGGTATCTCGGCGCCCGCGCGCCCAAGCCGCTGGCCTATGGCGTTGCCGCCCTCTCGGGGGCGATCCTCGCCGTCTGCTCCTGCACCGTCCTGCCGCTCTTCGCGGGCATTCACAAGCGCGGGGCGGGGCTCGGCCCGGCGATCGCCTTCCTCTATTCGGGACCGGCGATCAACATCATGGCGATCGTGCTGACCGCCCGCGTGCTGGGCTTCGAGCTCGGCGCGGCGCGCGCGATCGGCGCGGTGACGATGAGCGTCCTCATTGGACTGGCGATGCACCTCCTCTTCCGGCGCGAGGAGCACGAGCGCGCGGCGGGGACGTTGGAGCTCCCCGACAACGAGGCCCCGGAACGCCCGCTCTGGCTGGAACTGATCTTCTTCGGGGCGATGATCGCGGTCCTCGTCTTCGCAAACCTGGGCGCGCTCGCGCCGATCGTGCGCTGGGGGGTGGCGGGCATCGCGCTGCTCATCGTCGTCGGCATCGCGGCGCGCTCCTTTTCGGCGACCTCGCGCGGCTACTGGTACGAGGCGAGCTGGAGCTTCGCGCGCCGGATGCTCCCGCTGCTCTTCGCGGGGATCCTCATCGCCGGCTTCCTGCTCGGCAGCCCGGGGGCGGAGGGGCTGATCCCCTCGCGCTTCATCGCCGCGGCGGTGGGGGGCGAGGGGGTGGGGGCGACCTTCCTCGCGGCGATCATCGGCGCCTTCCTGTACTTTGCCACGCTCACCGAGGTGCCGATCCTGCAGGGGCTTCTCGGTGCCGGGATGGGGAAGGGGCCGGCGCTCGCCCTCCTGCTCGCCGGGCCGGCGCTCTCGCTTCCGAACATGCTCGTCATCCGCGGGGTGCTGGGGACGCGCAAGACCCTCGCCTATGTGGTGCTCGTCGTCATCGCCTCGACGGCGGCGGGACTCCTCTACGGGGCGCTCTCCGCCGGGGGATGACAACCCGTCGGCGGCCGTGCTAGGGAGATGAGGGATCAAGGAGGGGATCATGGCCAAGCAGACCTACGAAGATATCTACGCCAGCTGGAAGTGGAACGTGTCGGAGGAGTACAACTTCGGCTTCGACGTGGTGGGGAAGTGGGCCGCCGATCGCACGAAGCTGGCGTTGATCTCCTTGGACGAGAAGCGCGAACGCGCCAATTTTCAAACATTCTATGAGCTCGACTGCGAGTCGAACCGCTTCGCGAACATGCTCACACGCATGGGGCTCGCCAAGGGCGACCGCGCGCTCATCATCTTGCAGAGCATCCCGGAGTGGTACGCGGCGATGATCGGGATGATCAAACTCGGCGTCATCCCGATGCCGGGGACGAGTTTGCTCACCGAGAAGGATATCGTCTATCGCCTCACGCGCTCCGAGGCCACCGCGGTGATTACGGACAGCGCGCACGCCGAGCTCTTCGAGAAGGCGGCGAAGCAGTGTCCGACGGTGAAGCACAAGATCCTCGTGCGCGCCGAGCGTGACGGCTGGACGAACTTTGAGAAGGAGATGGCGGCGAGCTCCATCCACCTGGATCGCTCGACGGTCGAGCGGACGAAGGCGACCGATCCGATGCTCATCTATTTTACGTCGGGGACGACGGGCAATCCCAAGATGGTGATGCACACGCATGCGTATCCCATCGGGCATGAGGTGACCGCGCGCTTCTGCCAGTCGCTCGAACCCACCGACCTGCACTGGACGGTCTCGGACACCGGATGGGCGAAGGCCGCGTGGGGGAAGCTCTTCGGCCAGATGATCGTGGGTGCGGCGATCATCCAGTGGGAGACGCCGGGGCGCTTCGACGCCGACGGTCTTTTGAGCGCGATGGAGCGCTACGGCGTCACCACTTTCTGTGCGCCGCCGACGGTCTATCGCATGCTGATCCAGGAGGACCTCTCAAGGTATCAGCTCTCGTTGCGTCACTGCACGAGCGCGGGCGAACCGCTGAACCCCGAGGTGATCAAGGTCTGGAAGGAGGCGACCGGCTGCGACATCCACGACTTCTACGGCCAGACCGAGTCGGTCTGTCTCGTCTCGAACTATCCCTTTATGGAGATCCGCCACGGCTCGATGGGCAAGCCCACGCCGGGGCACGACGTGCGTATCGTCGACGATGAGGGGAACGAATTGCCAGCGGACGAGGAGGGGCACATCGCGGTGCGCCTCGTAGGCGCAAGGCCGCCGGGGCTCTTTGCCGAGTACTGGAAAGACGACGACGAGATGCGCAAGGCCTTCCACGACGGGCACTACTTCACCGGCGACCGCGGCACGCGCGACAAGGACGGCTACCTCTGGTTCGTCGGCCGCGGCGATGACGTGATCAAGTCGTCGGGCTATCGCATCGGCCCCTTCGAGGTCGAGAGCGCACTGCAGGAGCACCCGGCGGTTGCCGAGTCAGCGGTCGTCGGCGTCCCCGACACGCAAGGCACGCGCGGGACCTTGGTCAAGGCGTTCATCGTCCTCGCCAAGGGTTATGCGCCAAGCGACGCGCTCACGAAGGAGATCCAGGACTTCGTGAAAAAGACCACCGCTCCCTACAAATACCCGCGCCTCATCGAGTACATGCCGGAACTCCCCAAGACGGTGTCGGGGAAAATTTTGCGGAGGGAGTTGAGAAAAAAAGGATGACGTTCGCTGTCATCCTGAGCCCTTCGACTCGTCCCGTTCGTCCTGAGCTTGTCGAAGGACTAATATTGAAAATCAAGGACGTCGCGATTCGTGGTTCGACAGGCTCACCACGAACGGGAGGTTTTTAGAGATGCCCTTTAGTCTCGCGTCTCAGGTCTCGCGTCTCAAAAGGGCCTCACGGGGGATGACATCGAGAAAGCCAAGAGATTCCAAGTTTGCTACGCAACATGCCGGTGACGGAGCAGACGACGATCGAGCCGGCCTGTCCTGAGGGTTGAGCCTCCGTTCCTCTTGCAATAGCGGCCCCGGCCAGGAGGTATCCTGCCAGGGCTTCTTTTTCGAACACATCGCAGGCACGACGCCCGTGCTCATAATCGGAGGAAAACGCCTTGCGCTAAGTGACTCTATTTGGTAAAATACAGTCAGTTTATTGACTGAATTCAGCATATTATAGTCTATGTATATCCCTCAGGAACAGCTCGAGCACCTCTCGGAGATCATCGTCCCCGGCAAGGTCATTGTGATCTATGGTCCCCGTCGATGCGGCAAGACCACCCTTCTCAAACATTATCTGAAGCAACGGGGAAGCGAAGGCGCTCTCTTCGTCAACGGTGAGGACATCACCGTCCATGAGTATCTGAGCAGCCAATCGATCGAGACGCTGAAGCGATTTGTCGGGAACGCGAAACTCCTCGTCGTCGACGAGGCCCAGAAGGTCCCGCATATCGGCCTGAACCTGAAGCTCATCGTGGATCATATCGAGGGGATTGAGGTTGTCGCAACGGGTTCCTCTTCCTTTGATCTCGCCCGCAACGTGGGTGAACCGCTCACCGGGCGGAAGTACACCCTCCCCCTCTATCCCCTCGCCCAGCTCGAGATCGCCCAGATCGAGAATCCACATGAGACGACGGCGCATCTTGAAAGTCGACTGATCTATGGTTCCTATCCGGAGGTGGTAACGATGGGGGGCGATCGTGAACGGGAGCGCTACCTCAAGGAGATTGTGAGTTCCTATCTCTACAAGGATATTTTAGAGCTGGATGGGATCCGTCATGCGGACAAGCTCGTGCGCCTGCTGCAGTTGCTTGCCTTTCAGATCGGTGGTGAGGTCTCGTTCACCGAATTAGGAACCCAGCTCGGGATCAGCAAGAACACGGTGGAGCGCTATCTCGATCTTCTGGAAAAGGCATTTGTTGTCTTTCGTCTTTCCGGATTCAGTCGAAACCTGCGCAAGGAGGTATCGAAGAATCCGCGCTACTATTTCATCGATGTCGGCATTCGCAATGCCCTCATCAGCAATTTCAATCCGTTGTCATTGCGCGATGACGTCGGGATGTTGTGGGAGAACTACATCGTCGTCGAGCGAAGAAAGAGGCTGGCCTATTTGCAGATTCCGTCAAACGATTTCTTCTGGCGGACATACGATCGAAAGGAAATCGATCTGGTTGAAGAGCGGGGAGGGAAGCTCTTTGGTTATGAGATCAAGTGGGGTGTCGGAAAAGCGAAGCCGCCAACGGAATGGCTGAAGTCTTATAAGAATGCTTCGTTTGAGCGTATCGGACGGGAGAACTATCTCGCTTTTATTACCCGATGAGGGTTTCGTGCTCCTCGATGTCCTCGCCCATCGTCTTCGACGCGACAGATGACGCGCCATGAGACCTGAGGAAGATCCAGGTCGGAAACCTATCCCATCAGAAACGTTCGCACGTTCATGTGCTCGATGCCCTTGTAGCTCGCGCCGTCGATGAGGGGGCCGAGGGAGAGGACGACCTTGCGGTAGTTGTCAAAGACCGCCAGGAGGTTGCCAAATTCACGTTCACGGTTGTCGTCCGTGATGGTGGCGGCAACCTGGATGTAGAGGCGCTCGCCGTCCTTTTCACAAACGAAGTCGATCTCCTTCGACCCCAGCTGCCCAACCTTAACGTCGTATCCGTTCGCCCGCAGGTGATGGTAGACGGCGTTCTCCAGGACCTTTCCGATATCCGCCTGCGCGTAGCGCCGTACCGCGTGTCGCAGGCCGAGATCTTCGAAATAGTACTTCTCGTTGATCTCGAAGACCTTCTTTCCCTTGACGGCTATGCGCGGGACCTTTCCGATGAAGAAGGCGGAGCAGAGATGTGAAAGATAGTCGAGGACGACGTTCGGCGAGATGTTGATGTGCTGCGATTTCAGGAAATCACTGATCCGTTTCGCCGAGACGATGCTTCCGATGTTGTCAGCGATGAAGTCCACGAGTCGCTCGAGAAAATGGACGTTGCGGATATTGAAGCGCGCGACGACGTCCTTGAAGAGGATCGTGTTGTTGACGTTCACGAGATAGTCGTAGACGACGGCGTCGGTCAGCTCCACATGAATGAGGTAGGGGAGGCCGCCATATTTGAGGTAGGCGAAGAACGATTCCTCGCTCTCCGTGAGGCGATGGAAGGTCAAGAATTCCGGATAGGTCAGGCTGTGGACATCGATCGCCACGTAGCGACCGCTGAGACGCGTCGCGAGTTCTCCGGAGAGGAGGGTGGCGTTGCTTCCCGTGCAATACAGGTCATAGCGTCCGCTTGCGGCCAGACTGCGCAATGCCTTTTCGAAGTCGTGGATCTCCTGAATCTCGTCGATGAAGACGGCGATACGCCCCTTCGCACCCTTGCTCTCTGACTCCACAGCGCAAACGAGTGCGCGGTGGTCGCCGATCTCGTCGAACTCGTGTCGCTCCTTGTCGATGAAGATGATGTGTGCGTCCTTTCGCCGCTCCCGGATCACATCCATGATCTGGTAGAGGAGATAGCTCTTTCCGACCCGGCGCTGGCCGATGAGGACCTTGATGAGATCCTGGTCGATGAAGGGTATGACCTTTTCGAGGTAGAGCGGCCGCTTGATGTATTCTTTAATCATAACGAAAACATATCATAAAAATACGAATAGTTTAAGTATAATTCAAATAAAATGGTGGCCGGGCGAGGTCGTCGATAAGTGTATAAATGACTGAAATTACTATTGAATGATCTAGATGTGCTCCGTTGAAACCTTCATCTCCAGGATCCGGTCCACGCGGAAGACGCGCTCTTCGCCGCGGGTGGCACAGATCGCGCGTACGCCGGGAAAGAGGACGCCCGCGTACTCCATCTCGCCGACCTCGAGAGGCGTGATGACGCGCTCGGAGCGCACGTCGCTGGCCTTTAAGTAGGTGATCGCGAGCGACGCCTCGTCCTCGATCGCCTCCTCGATGATGCGGAACTTTTCTTCCAGCGGCATGTGGGCTTCCGAGATCGCGTAGCGATACCCGGTGAGGAAGCGCTGCACGCGTCGATCCACGCGCACGTGCCCCCTTTTCAGCTTCGATCGTAGCACGATGCCCTCCAGTGAACGGACGCGGCTCAGGGCGACGTAGGTCTGCCCGCAGGCGAAGGCGCGCCCGATGTCGATCACCGCGCGGTCGAAGGTCTTGCCCTGCGATTTGTGGATCGTCACCGCCCATGCGAGCGCCAGCGGGATCTGCTCGAAGGTCCCCACCGGCTCCGAGACGATCGAGCGGCCCCGCCGATCGAGTTCGAAGCGAAACATCTGCCACGGGTAGGGTTCCACCTCCTCATGCGAGCCGTCGGGGAGGCGCACCGTCACTGCGTCGGCCTGCGTCTTCTCCACGTGCGCGATCGTCCCGTTGACCCATCGCCCCCAGCCGTCGTTGTTGAGCAGCATCACCTGCGCGCCCGGCTTGAGGGAGATGATTTCATCGGCGGGGAAGGCCTTTTCGTCGAAGCGGCCGGAGATCGTCGCCGTGTAGCGGCGCGCGCGGCCGGACAGGGCGTTCAGGCGCTGGGTGTTCACTGCGGCGGCTTCCCGGTTGAGCGCCGTGAGGTGGATGAAGTCGTCGTCGTCGCGGGGCTCGAAGCGCGGATCGAAGCGCGCGTTGAGCGCTTCGATCTCCTCCGGGCCGGCGGTGTTGTTGCGGATGGCGCCCAGCAGATCGATGAAGCGGTCGTCGCGCTGACGGTATATCTTCTCCAGCTCCACGATGGAGAGGTCCAGGTGCTCACAGGCGTGCGCGTCGAAGAAGTAGGGGCCGGCGTAGTGCCCGCGGAAAATCGGCGCCTCGCGCGAGGTGACGACGGGCGGGAGCTGGTAGAGGTCGCCGATGAGCACCAGGTGCACGCCGCCGAAGGCGATCGCCTTCTTGCCGCGCGTGATGCGCAGAAACGCATCGATGCAGTCGAAGAGGTCGGCGCGCACCATCGAGACCTCGTCGATGACGAGCGTCTCGATCTTCCGGTAGAGCTTGTCGCGCCCGGCCTTGGCCGCGCTCTTCGCGGCGCGCTTGGCCTTCTCCACCGTGATGTCGGGCTTGAAGCCGAAGAAGGAGTGGATCGTCTGTCCCGTGACGTTCACCGCCGCCACACCGGTGGGGGCGAGGACGACGATCTTGCGCTTCGTCGTGGCGCGGAAGTACTCCAGCAGTGTGGACTTGCCGGTGCCCGCCCGACCGGTGACGAAGATCGGCTGTCCGCCCGCCTCGATCCGTTCCAGGGCGTCGGCAAACTGCGGATTGATCTCGATCTTCGAGAGTTCCATGGGGTGCTGTGTGTGCCCCATCGCGACGACGAGGGTCAAGCGCTATTCGCGTTTTGCGTGTCAGGCGCTGGGCTGCCGAGGCGTTTTCTCGAATGCGAACGATGCCGAGAAAAAAATGATACCGGGGAGTTTTCAGACGGGGGTCTGACCCCAAAAAGGGTCTTTACTCCCCCCGGCGGCCGGTGCTGGCGTTGCCCTCGTGGAAGCGCGGTGAGCCGGCGTTCGGAAGAAAGCCGGTCGCCTCCCCCGCGAAGCGAAAGAGCGTTCCCCCCAGGCCGGCGTCGGGGTTGTCCATGGTGCCGATGAAGATCCCGCCGCCCGTGCCGATCGCGGCGGAGCTCCAGGTGATGTCGGCGTCCGCCTTCGTGCCGACGTAGGCGTTGCCCTCCGCATCGACCGCCGGCGTGGCGCGAAATTCCCCCTGCGCCGATGCGGGTGCCACACTCCAGAGCAGCGTCCCGTCGCTCGCCTGCAGGCAGTGCATCGTGATGCCGGCGTCGGCGATGGTCAGCGGCTTGATCCAGAGCAGCGTCCCGTCCGTGTCGAGCGCAACGAGTGCCAGCGCGAGGTTGCTGTCGTCGCTCGCTGCGCGCCCGGCGCCGGTGACGAAGAAGGCGCGCCCGCTCGCGTCGACCGCTGCGGCGCCGCGCACCTCCGTCGTGCCCAGCTCGTAGCGCCAGATCTCCTCCAGGTTGAGTGTGAGCTTGAAGAAGAAGTTGTCGGTCGCTGGGGCGTCGGCGTACTTGCGCGAGGTGCCGATGTAGATCGCATCGTCGCGGATCGACGGTGGACTGTGGTAGAAGCCGGCGCTCCCCTCGCTGAAGCGCGCGGCGATGTGCGCCGACGATCCGCCCCCGCCGCAGCCGGCGGTCAGGATCATCACAAAGAGATACACGATTGGAACAAGACCTCGCCACATATTCCTTCTCCTTGGATTCAGATCCGAATCTCTTTGATCTCGGGCAGGGCCATCTCGACGAGCGCGTCGATGTCGAGCGCCTCCTCGACCTCGTCGAGCTCGCGCTTCGACGAGTGGATGACCGGATGCGGCGGGATGAGAAAGCTGCAGCAGTCGTCGTGCGGCTCGATGGAGGTCTCGTAGGTCCCGATGCGGCGCGCCTCCGTGACGATCTCCTCCTTGTCCATCCCGATCAGCGGGCGGAGCACCGACACGGTCGTCACCGCGTCGATCGCCGCGAGGTTCGCCAGCGTCTGGCTCGCCACCTGCGCCAGCGCCTCGCCGGTGACCAGCGCCTGCGCGCGGTGCCGCTTCGCCAGCGCGCAGCCGATCCGCAGCATGAAGCGGCGGTAGAGGACCACGCGGTACGCCTTCGGCACCGCGGTGACGATCTTCTTCTGGAGTTCGCCGAAGGGGACGAGCAGCAGGCGCGTCGCCGGCTGATGGCGCATGAGCCGTTCGGCGATCTCCTGCGCCTTCTCCTGGCTCTCCGCGCTGGTGAAGGGGGCGGAGTGGAAGTGGATGAAGATCGGGCGGCAGCCGCGCTTCATCATGCGCCACGCCGCCACCGGCGAGTCGATCCCACCGGAGAGCAGACAAGCCACGCGCCCGCTCGTGCCGATCGGCAGGCCGCTGGGGCCCGGCACGCGGTCGGCCAGGACGAAGGCCATTTTCTTGAGCAGCTCGATGTGGATGGCGAGCTCGGGATTGGTCAGATCGACGCGCGCGCCGCTCTGTTGCTGCACGGCCGCGCCGACGTCGCGGTTGACCTCCTGCGAGCCGACCGGAAAGCCCTTTTCGGCGCGTCGCGCACGGATGCCGAAGCTCGCAAACGTGCGCCCCGCAGCCAACTCCAGCGCCGCCGCTCGTACCGCCTCGAGCGTCGGCCCGGTCCCGGTCGCCGCAGCGACGTTCGCCACGCCGAAGACGTGCGTGAGCCGCTCGATCGCCTCGGGGAGCGGCAGGGCCCCCTCGCCCAACTCCACGACCATTCGCCCGGAGAGGGTGCTCACCCGCACCCCCTCGCCGAGCGCGGTGTGGATGTTCTTCACCAGGGCGCTCTCGAAGAAGGCCCGGTTGCCCCGCTTGAGCGCGATCTCGCTGTAGTGGATCAGGGCGACCGGCTTGCCCGTTCTGGATCGTTTCGTCGTCACACGCCGGCCTATAGATTCTTCCGTCGGAAATCGCAAGATTTCTCCGGTGGTTGGCCCATCCCGTAATCTGAAGCATATTACTTATCATTATTGTCTTGAGATCGCGGGGAGGGGATGGTAGTGACTGGTCTCCGCACGGGGAGGATGTGCATGGATTGTCCGATCTGCGTCGCCGACGGCATTCACTGGGTGGGCGCAAACGACCGCACGACCGATCTCTTCGAGGGTATCTGGCCGATCCCGCGGGGAATCTCTTACAACTCGTATCTGATCGTCGACGAGCAGGTGGCACTCATCGACACGGTCAAGCACGGTTCCTTCGGCCAGCTCTTCGAGAAGGTCTGCGGCATCCTGGGCGAGGGGCGTCGCATCGACTACCTCGTCGTCAATCACCTCGAGCCCGACCATTCCGGCTCGATCCGCCTCGTGCTCGAGGCCTATCCGCAGATCACGATCGTGGGCAACCGCAAGACGGCGGAGTTTCTCCAGCACCTCTACGGGATCACGACGAACGTCAGGGTCGTGGAGGAGGGCGACACGCTCTCGCTGGGCGGGCGGACGCTCGCCTTCCACATGACGCCGATGGTCCACTGGCCCGAGACGATGATGACGTACGAAACGCGCGATCACATCCTCTTCTCGGGCGACGCCTTCGGCGGCTTCGGGACGCTCGACGGCGGCATCTTCGACGACGAGGTCGACGTCGACTACTTCGAGGGGGAGATCCTGCGCTACTTCTCGAACATCGTCGGGAAATACTGCGTGCCGGTGCAGAATGCGATCCAGAAGCTCGCGAACGTCAAGGTGGCGGTGATGGCGCCGACGCACGGCCCGGTCTGGCGGACGAACCCGAAGTGGATCGTCGAGCGCTACGACCGCTGGAGCCGGCATGAGGGCGAGGAGGGGGTCGTCATCGCTTACGCCTCCATGTACGGAAACGCCGAGCGGATGATGGAGGCGGTCGCGCGCGGCGTGGCGGAGATGGACGTCTCGCGCATTCGCACGCACAACGTCTCGCGCATCCACGTCTCCTACCTCATCCGCGACGCCTGGCGTTTCAAGGGGCTTATCCTCGGCAGCCCCACCTATGATACGAAGCTCTTTCCGCTGATGGACGCCTTCATCCGTTTGCTCGACCACAAGGCGCTCACAAACCGCGTGCTGGGGCTCTTCGGTACCTACGGCTGGAGCGGGGGCGGGGTGAGCACGCTGACGGAATTCGCGAAGAAGGGGAGCTGGGATCTCGTCGAGCCAGTCGTCGAGGCGCGCTTCCATGCAACCGACGAGGACCTCGCGCGGTGCGAGGAGCTCGGACGCAACGTCGTCCGGCGCCTGCAGGGCGCCGGTCATCACGATTCGAAAGGAGCATGAACGATGGGTCTCAAGGGAACGCAGACGGAAAAAAACTTGCTTACCTCCTTTGCCGGAGAGTCGCAGGCGCGCAACCGCTATACCTACTTCGCGAGTGCGGCGAAGAAGGAGGGCTATGTCCAGATCTCCGCGATCTTCGAGGAGACGGCGAACCAGGAGAAGGAACACGCGAAGCGCTTCTTCAAGTTTCTCGAGGGGGGCGAGGCCGAGGTCCATGGCAGCTTTCCGGCGGGAACGATCGGCACGACAGTCGAGAACCTCGCGGCGGCGGCCGCGGGCGAGAAGGACGAGTGGTCGGAGATGTATCCGGGCTTCGCGACGATCGCGCGCGAGGAGGGATTCGAGGAGATCGCGAAGGTCTTCGAGGCGGTCTCGGTGGCGGAGAAGCAGCACGAGAAGCGCTACAACGATCTGAAGGCGAACATCGAGGCGGGGCGCGTCTTCAAGCGCGCCGAGTCGGTGACCTGGCGCTGCCTCAACTGCGGCTATCTACACACGGGGACGGAGGCGCCGGAGAAGTGCGCCGCTTGCAACCATCCGCGCGCCTTCTTCGAGCTGTTGGGCGAAAACTGGTAGACCAAGGAGGCAGTCATGACCGAACGCAAGGGAGCGGTAACCTTTCAGGGCAATCCGCTGACGCTGGTGGGCGAGGAGGTGGCGGTCAAGCAGAACGCGCCGGACGTCACGCTCGTCGATACCGAGATGAACCCGGTGAAGCTCTCGAGCTTCCGCGGCAAGACGGTGGTGCTCGCGACCGTCCCGTCGCTCGACACGCCGGTCTGTGCGGCCGAGACGCGCCGCTTCAACGAGGAGGCGGCCAACTTCGGCGACGACGTGGCCGTGGTGACGGTGAGCATGGACCTCCCCTTCGCACAGAAGCGCTGGTGCGGCGCCGAGGGGATCAAAAACGTGACGACGCTCTCCGACTACCGCGACCGGGCGCTGGCCACGAACTACGGCCTGCTCATCGACGAGCTGAAGCTGTTGGCGCGCGCGGTCCTCATCATCGACCGCGAGGGGGCGGTGCGCTACACGCAGTTCGTGAAGGAAGTCACCGACGAGCCCGACTATGAAGCGGTGCTCGTCGCGCTGAAGGACGTCGTCTAAATCGGTTGTCATTCTGAGCCGAAGGCGAAGAATCTCCTGGTGTTCAGGGGATCCTTCGCAATGCCTGCCCTGAGCGCAGTCGAAGGGCTCGGTCTGACGACCACAAGAGGGAAAGGGGAAAACGATGACCAAGCGACTGCAGATCTACAAGTGCGAAGTCTGTGGCAACATCGTTGAGATGCTGCACGAGGGCGAAGGGGAGCTCGTCTGCTGCGAGCAGCCGATGAAGCTCTTCGAGGAGAACACGGTCGACGCGGCCAAGGAGAAGCACGTGCCGGCGGTCGAGCGCGAGGGCGACGGCCTGCGCGTCCAGGTCGGTTCGGTGGCGCACCCGATGGAGGAGAAGCACTACATCGAGTGGATCGAGCTCATCGCCGACGGCAAGACCTATCGCCAGTTCCTGAAGCCGGGCGAGGAGCCGCGCGCGCACTTCGCGCTCAACCCGAAGCGCTTCACGGTCCGCGAGTACTGCAACGTGCACGGGCTGTGGAAGGTGGAAGCGTAGCGTTATTGCTGATGACCGCGTCGAGAGGCGCCGGCTGAAGGGCGCTGCGGGAAGGAATGTGGTGACACAGCAGATCACGAACATCCTCATCGGCGGTGAGGCGGGGCAGGGCCTCGTCACCGTCGGCACGATGCTCGCCAGGAGTCTCGTGCGTCACGGCTACGAGATCGTCGTGACGCAGGGGTATCAATCGCGTATCCGCGGCGGGCACAACACCTTCGAGATCCGCGTGAGCGACGGTGTGATCGCCGCGCCGCAGGAAGGGGTCGACCTCCTCGTCGCGCTCGACGACACGACGGTGGCGCTCCACCGCGACGAGCTGACCGATCGCGGCCACGTCGTCGCCGACGCGGGCTGTGCCGAGGCGGCGGATCGGATGCTCAAGGTCCCCTTCGAGGAGCTCGCCGACAAGCGCGCGATCAACGTCGTGGCGCTGGGTGTCGCGGCGTCGCTGTTGGGGCTCGAGGAGGAGCGGATCGCGAAGCTCCTGGAGCAGGCCTTCGGCAAGAAGGGCGAGGAGGTCGCCGAGAAGAACCGCGCGGCCCTCGCCGCGGCCTATCGCTGGACGGCCGAACAGGAGACCGAGTGGAAGCCGCTTCCGAAACCGCGCGGAAACGCGGAGCGGTTGATGCTGGGTGGCAACCAGGCGATCGCGCTGGGCGCACTCTCGGCCGGCGTCGGCTGCTACGCCTTCTATCCGATGACGCCGGCCACCTCCGTGGGGCTCGCACTCGTCGCGGTGGCGAAGGAGATGGGCATCGTCGTGGAGCAGGTGGAGGACGAGATCGCCGCGATCAACTTCGCGCTCGGTGCGGCCTACGCCGGGACACCGGCGATGGTCGGGACCTCCGGCGGGGGCTTCGCCCTGATGGTCGAGGGGGTGAGCTTGGCCGCGGCGATCGAGACGCCGATCGTCGTCGTCATCGCGCAGCGCCCGGGGCCGGCGACGGGATTGCCCACGCGCACCGAACAGGGGGATCTGGAGTTTATCCTGCACGCCGGACACGGCGAGTTTCCGCGCGCGCTCTTCGCCCCCGGGAGCGTGGAGGAATGCTTTTCCCTCACGCGCAAGGCCTTCGAGCTGGCCGAGGCGGCGCAGAGCCCCTGCTTCGTCCTCACCGACCAGTTCCTCGCCGACTCCTTCCGCGCGGTGGAGCCCTTTCCGGTCGAGGACCTGCCGGCGGTCGTCGCCGGCGATCGCGATATCAGCGGTACGGACTACGAACGCTTTGCGGTGACGCCCAGCGGCGTCTCGCCGCGCGCGCTGCCCGGACGGAGTGAAGCGCTGGTGGTCGTCGACAGCGACGAGCACACCGCCGACGGGCACCTCACCGAGGACCTCGACGCGCGCGTACAGCAGGTCGAAAAGCGGCTGCGCAAGGGGAAGGTTTTAACCGACGCGATCGTCGCATCCGCCTTCGATGGCTCGGAGAACGCCGACCTGCTGCTCGTCTCATGGGGGTCGACGAAGGGCGCGGTCGCCGAGGCGGCGGCGCGCCTGCGCGATCGCGGGACGTCGGTGGCGATGCTCCACTTCGCACAGGTATGGCCGCTCGCGCCGAAGGGGTTTCTCGAAAAGCTGCGCGGCGCCAAGCGCGTGGTCGCAGTGGAGAACAACGCCACCGCGCAGTTTGCGAAGCTTCTGCGGCGCGAGACCGGTTTTGAGTGTCACGATCACATCGTGCGCTTCGACGGGTTGCCGATCACGCCGGAGTACATCCTCCGCGCATTCGACTGAGAGGGGTCTGCGATGGTCGATGTTCAGGACTACGGTTCCTTCGAGACGGCCTGGTGTCCCGGCTGCGGAAACTTCCAATTGCTCAAGGCGCTCAAGCAGGCGCTGGTCGACTGCGATCTGCGCCCGCAGGACGTCGCGCTCTTCTCCGGCATCGGCCAAGCGGCGAAGGCCCCGCACTATCTCAAGGCGAACGTCTTCAACGGCCTGCACGGCCGCGCGCTGCCGCCGGCCGCCGGTGCGCGCCTGGCCAACCCCGCTCTCACCGTCATCGTCGAGAGCGGCGACGGCTGCAGCTACGGCGAGGGGGGCAATCATTTCCTCGCCGCGATCAGGCGCAACGTGAATCTCTCGCAGATCGTGCACGACAACCAGGTCTACGGGCTGACGAAGGGGCAGGCGAGCCCGACCTCCGACGAGGGATTCGTGACAAAGGCGCAACCGGGCGGTTCACATTTGGAGCCCTTCAACCCGGTGGAGGTCGCGGTGGCGATGCGCGCGAGCTTCGTGGCGCGCAGCTTCACCGGCATGGTCGATCACGCCGCCGCTATGATCGCCGCGGCGATTCGCCACGAGGGCTATGCGCTCGTCGACATCCTGCAGCCCTGCGTCTCGTTCAACAAGGTGAACACCTTTGCCTGGTACAAGAAGCGCTGCCAGGAGCTGCCCGACGACTACGACCCGACCGACTGGGAGGCGGCGATGCGCACCGCGCGCGAATGGGACGAGCGCATCCCGGTGGGGATCATCTACCGCAACGACCGTCCGACCTACGAGACATTGCTGGGGTTCGATGCCGATGCGCCGCTCGTCGACCGGAAGGTCGACCGAAAGAAGCTCGATGCGCTCATGCGGAAGATGGGATGAGGAGGGGACGATGGAACGCGATCTGACCGCCGTGGAGGTGTTGGGCTTCGCCGTCCAGTCCGAGGAGGAGGCGGCGAAGTTCTACGGTGACCTGGCGAAGGTCGTCGGCAACCCGCTCGTGCGGGCGCGCTTCGAGGAACTCGCGCGCGAGGAGGTGCGACACCGCGGGATCATCGTCGCCCTCTACGGGAAGCTCACCGGCGAGGCGGGCGCGCCGCCGAAGGTGCCGGGGAATCCGACGCTCGCCGAGGAGGCGACGCCGCGTATGGTCGTGGAGGAGCTCGAGGAGCTTCTCTCCCTTGCCATCGCGCGCGAACGCAAGGCGCGCGATTTCTACCGCGCGGCGGCGAAGAAGGCCTCCGACGAGACGACGCGCCGCACGCTGGAGTACCTCGCCGATATCGAGCGCGGGCACGAGCTGCTGCTGGCGACCGAACTCGAGGCCTATCGGCGCGACAAAAACTGGTACGCGGAGAAGCCCGACATCCAATTGGAAGGGCCGTGACGATGACCGAGTGCACGACGCGACGCGATTTTGACATGGTGACCGACGCGCCGCACATCAACCAGGCGCTCTTTGCCGTGACCCACGGGCTCTACATCCTCACCGCGCGGGAGGGGGAGCGCCTCAACGGCCAGTGCCTCGACGCGCTGATGCAGGTGACCAATGCCCCGCCGCGCATCGCGATCGGCGTGGGAAAGCGGTCGCTCACGCACGAGATGATCGAGCGCACCGGGCGCTTCGTCGTTAACGCGATCGACCGCGACGATGGGCGTTCGTACGACAAGGTGAAGCACTTCGGCTTTCAGTCGGGGCGAAAGGTCGACAAGTTCGACCCCTGTCCCTTTCCCGTCGAGCGCGGGGAGCTGGGGCCGCCGATCCTCACCGAGTCGAAGGCCTTCTATGAATGCCGCGTGGAGCCGGAGCGCACCGTCGATTTGGGAACGCACACGCTCTTCGTGGGTGCGGTCGTGCGGGCGGGCTCCTGCGGGTTGGGCGAGCCGCTCACCTATAACGAATACCGGCGTATGCTGAAGAAATCGTAACGTTCACAACGGAGGATACTCATGCAGAAGTACATCTGTCAGGTCTGCGGGTACATCTACGATCCGGCGAAGGGCGATCCGCTCAATGGCATCCAGCCGGGCACCGCCTTCGACGATCTCCCCGACGACTGGGTGTGTCCGGAGTGTGGGGTGGGGAAGGATCAATTCGAGAAGACCGAGTAGACGCGGATCAAACGCGGATCGCCCACGCGGATCAAACGCGGATCGCCCACGCGGATCAAACGCGGATCACCATGTGCATCGGGGTCGGCGTTTGATCTGCGTAAAGGGTCCGCGAGGGATCAGCGTCAAGGGCGATATGAAAGAGATACTCATTGGAAACGAGTCGTACCTTCCGGGCAAGATTCTCTGCGTCGGAAAAAACTACGAGGCGCACGTGCGCGAGATGGGGTCGCGCGGTGGCGCCGCCGAGCCGACGATCTTTCTCAAGCCCCCGACCGCGGTCACGGGCGGGGGCCTCCTCTCCGTCCCGGACGACTGGGGGCTGCTCCACCACGAGATCGAGCTCTGTTGTCTGATCGGGCAGGGCGGCCGCGACATCGCCGAAGCGTCGGCGCTGGATCGTGTTGCCGGCTATGCGGTCGGTCTGGACCTGACGCTCCGCGACCGGCAGGCGGAGGCGAAGGCGGCGGGCGGGCCCTGGACGCTGGCGAAGGGTTTCGACGGCGCCGCGCCGGTCGGTCCCTTCGTGCCGGCATCGGACGTCCCCGATCCGCAGGCGCTCGAGCTCGTCCTGCAGGTCAACGGCGAGGAACGCCAGCGCGGCAGCACGGCCGACATGCTCTTCCCCATCGCAACGCTCATCGCATTCGTCTCACGCTTCATGACGCTGCAGCCGGGTGATTTGCTCATGACCGGCACGCCGGCGGGCGTCGGTCCGCTCGCGGAGGGCGATCGCCTCCACGCCGAGATCACCGGCCTCCCGCCGCTGGACCTCCGCATCGAACGCCCTGCCTGATACGATCACCAGGGGAGATGATCCGTCGTCCGGAGGACGACGGTTCGTGTCCTCGGATGAAACACTCACCGCTCGAAACCCCGTCCTTGTTCTCACAGGTTCGATAACCGATTTCCTTCTGAATTGGACGCCGACGCCTGCGCCATCGAGCATCACGCCAGCCCCGCCACCATCAGCGCTTTGGAGTGCGACGTGAAGCGGCTGGAGAACGAGCCGGGGGGATACGACGGCGCTCGATTACATCTCCCCCGGCTGGCGCGTTCGCTCATTTCGATCCTAAAATACGGGGGCTTGACCGTCCTTCACCGCGGCTGCGAGGAGGTGGTGGCCCTCCTCTCGCCGTGTGTGAAGAGGACGTCGGCGCTCCGTTTCGATGTTCATCAGCAGCCCATGAGGCATCCTGACTTCAACTGCTGCAAAAAGGGCACCCCCGTTGACTCCAACCGGTTGAATCTACGGGATTCAGAACCTGGCCCCTTCGTTGCATGTCTCCTTCAGCGTGCAGCAGGGTTACGTCCCAAGACGATTTGACCAAAGCCCGCTCTTCGGCCTCATCAGCCGCCATTACGAGGAGTTCCGGGGCCAATATCACCGGCACTATTCCGAGAGGTTCGGGGTACTCCGGGAGATCGTTACGCACACCGTCAACCGCTTCCTCCTCTGCGGTGATCCCCGCGAGGGCGTGGCGCGCTACGAATGCAGGGCCTGTGGTGAAGGCCTCTTCGTCCCCTTTTCCTGCAAGACCCGCCTCTTCTGCCCCACCTGTCATGAAAAAAAGATCCTCATCTGGATCGAGGAGATACAAAAGGATCTGCTCCTCCCCGTACCGCACAGGTTCTGGACCTTCTCCGTGCCCAAGCGACTCAGATACTACTTCATGCGCAACCGAAAACTCCTGGGGTTGATGGTCCGGACCGCAAGTTCCACGATC
>CAYPII010000019.1:0-24249 GCA_964410765.1 uncultured Myxococcales bacterium
GTAGAGGATGATCGCGCAGGCGACGAGGAAGACGCAGAGCGCGAAGGTGGAAACCATGTCGTCCTTGAGCGTATCGTACTCCTCCACCGTGGAGACGACGTTGCCGCAGTAACCGACCCGCATGTCGGGGTCGTAGCTCCCCGGTCGCAGCTCGGCCACGACCCCCCGCACGCGCCGGATGAGGCGCCGCGCATCGTCGACGGCGAGCGACGCCCCCTGCGGGCGGACCATCACGATGAGAAAGCGCCCCTCCTCGCCACCGTAGTAGTCCTTATAGACGGCGAGCGGCATCTGCATGTTCTTCGCGTTGCGGTCCTTGATTCCCGCCAGCCCCAAGCTGATCGGCGGCTCCTCCGCGCCGAGGTCGAGGAAGAGCGGCGTGCGCTTGAACTTCTCGTAGTCGACGAGGCGCTTCACCCGCCCGTAGAGGCGCTCCAGGTCCGGCACGCTGATGTAGTGGAGCATGTTCTCTTCGTAGAAGTGCCGGATGGCGTCGACCTTCGCGATGACGTAGCGTACCTCGCTCTTGGGCAACTCCTGGAGCTTGGCGTTCAGGTCGTCGACGAAGCGCATGTTCGCCTCGACATTCGGGCTGTCGATGGCGACCGTGAGGACGGAGATGCCGCCGACGCGGTCGAGCATGCGGTCCAGATGCATGACGCTCGGCGAGTGCTGCGGCAACAATTCCTTCAGCGAACTGCGCAGCTCGAGCCCCGAGGCGAGGAGGAGTGCGCCGCCGAGCAAAACGACGACGCAGATACCGTAGAGCAGGCGATGGCGGTTCGCCAGTTGGAGGTACCGACTGAAGAAAGATTCAAGCCGCGCGCCCATGGACGAGCATCCCCCCCATGATCCGCCGGACGATCGCTTTGATCGCGACGAGCGCTCCCAGGAGGAGGTTTACCGCCACCTCCGCCTTGTAGACGATGAAGCCGTCGGTATTCTCCTGCGACGGCAGACTGAAGATATAGAGCGGGTTGCCGAGCCAGGGGCTCACGACCTCCGGCCGCTGGAAGACGTCGATGAGTGCCACATGGTACGGATGCAGCGGCCAGAGCAGATAGACCGGATAGCCATAGGTGACCGTGTCGGCGAAGACGTGCAACAGATATCCCAGCAGCAGGAAGCAGAATATCCGCCCGCGCGAAAGCCCGCGCGTGATGAGCCCCACCAGCGGCGTCGCAACGAGCGAGACGACGAGGGCCGCCAACGGCGTGTGCAGGATGTTGTGTGGCCGCCACATCCCCTCGGGGATGGAACCGGTGAGCTCGAGCGCGATCACGTCGAACAGGTGCGTATAGGCGGAGAGCACCTGCCCGCCAAGGAGCAGGCAGACGAAGGCCTGCATGCGCGGCGCCTTCCGACTCCAGAAGAGGAGGAAGAAGAGCAGCGCCAGGTTCCCCGCCCAGTCGTGCAGGTACATCGCCCACGGACCCGGCGCGACGAATTGCGCGCTCACCGCGAAGACGATGAGGAAGAGCGCGTAGTAGCCGAAGCAGGCGGCGGTCTCTCGCTCGGAGATGACATCGGCCGTCCCGGCGATGGCAGAGGCACAGGTAAAATGTCCAATCGGCGTCATCGCGTGTACTCCCAGGAGAGCGGCCGACGGCCGTCGACCGCATCGTTCTTAGAAGGGAAGGCCGTAGCGCTCGCGCAGCTTCCGCCACACGCGCATCAGCAGGGCCGCACCGATATATCCCGCCGCCGCGACGAGCCACCCGGCCACGATGTCGATAACCCAGTGGTGCCGCAGGTAGACGGTGGAGAACCAGAGCGCCAGCACGAGCGGAAGGAAGGCATACCAGACGATCGTCATCGTCCGGTTCATGTGTCGATAGTGCCAGGCGTAGAGGAGCGCCACCGTCGAGCTCCCGACGTGCAGGCTCGGGAAGGCCCCACCGCTGATCACCGAGAGCTGGTCCCACGCCCCCTGGAGGCGCTCGAAGAAGAAGAGCCCCTGGAGCCGCACCGGATCGGTGTAGAGGTGCTCGATGAAGTAGCGCGGCGGCGAACAGGGCAGCAGGATGTAGCCCAAGAAGCCCAGCAGGAAGACCAGCGAGAGGCAGAGCGACATGTGGCGGAACTCACGGCGCCACCCCCAGATGGAGAGCAGGAACATGATGAAGAGCGGCTGAAAGAACCAGAGCGCGTAGGTGAGCGAGAAGAGATCGGTCGCCACGCGGGTGTGCAGCTGCTGCACCCAGATCGTCGGCTCGACGCCGAAGAGGAGGATGTCCCACTGATTCATCAGACCGGCGATGTCCCAGCTCATCGCCTGCCCGGCGACGTCGCGCAGGTTCTCGTAGATGAAGACGATCAGGAGGAAGGGGACCCAGTCGCGCAGGGTGACCATCGCCTCGTAGCGCCGCTCGCTCGGGTGCCGTTTGACCTTGATCAGGAGCGCGGCGAACATGACCGAGAGCGGGAGGATGACCGATGCCTGGAAGAGGCGGATCTGCCCCCCCATCGAGAGGACGGTGGCGAAGAGCAACAGCGCCATCCCCATGAGGATGAGCAGGTCGAAGCCGAGGGAGGCGGTGCGGTAGAGGAAGCGATCCCACAGGGCGCGCACGACAAACCCCGCCGTCGGTCGTGCCGCCGGCGTTTCCTCTTTTGAAAGCGGCGCCCGGTTCATGGACGCCGCAGAATATGCCCGTCTGGTTGCCATCGGTGCGCGGGACTCTAATCGGGGCGCCTCGCGTTGACAACCAAAAAATGAGCAAACTCGCCTGGTTAGCATCTGCGGCCCCTCCACCCGACCCCGAACGGAGCGACGGGCCGACGGCCGGCGGAACTATTTGACAAAAGAGGGGTTTTCCGAAAGACCCCTCCTCACCATGAAGATCGGGATCGTCACCGAGTACTTCTATCCCACGATCGGCGGGATCTCCGAGAATATCGCCCACTTCTCGCGGGAGCTTTTGCGCCACGGCCACGACCTGCGCATCATCACCGGCCGCCGGGAGCGCCCCCGCGAGATCGAGGCCGCCATCCGCGACCGGATTGTCCACGTGGGGCAGAGCATGCCGATCTTCCTCAACGGCTCCTGCGGGTGGGTGACGATCGGCGGGGGCCTCAAGCGCCGCATGCGCGAGCTCCTCGACGTGGAGCGCTTCGACCTGCTGCATCTGCACTCGCCGCACATCCCCACCCTCCCCTTCGTCGCCAACAGCCAGACGAACTGCCCGATGGTGGGGACCTTTCACACCTGCATGGGCCCCCCCTCGCTCTTCGCCCATCTGATGCGTGGCATCTACGGCGGCATCTCGAAGCGGCTGGTCCATCGCCTCGACGGACGCATCGCCGTCTCCACCTGCTGCGCGGAGGAGAACCGCTTCTTCTATCCGGAGGCGCATTTCGACGTCATCCCCAACGGCGTCGACGTCGACTGGTGGCGCAGCGGGAAGCGCATCGCGAAGTTCGACGACGGAAAGATCAACGTCCTCTTCATCGGCCGCCCCGACACGCGCAACGGCCTGGACACGCTCATCCGCGCCTTCGCCGACGCCTTCCGCGCCTGGCCCGATCTGCGCCTCATCGTCGTCGGCGACGGACCGCTGACCTCCTACTTTGAAAAGATCGTGCCGGAGTCGGTGAGAAACGCCGTCCACTTCGAGGGAGCCAGCCTCGGCACCCGCGCCAACTACATGGCCACCGCCGACATCTTCTGCTTCACGCCGACCGTCGCCTCCTTCGGGATCACGATCCTCGAGGGGATGAGCGGGGGCGTGGCGATGATCGCCTCGGACATCCCCGCCTTCCGGCAACTCGTGCGCGACGCGGAGAGCGCGCTGCTCGTTCCCCCGAGCGACGCGGGGGCGCTCGCACAGGCGATCCTGCGCCTGGCCGAGGACGCGAATCTGCGCCGCCGTCTCGGTGCGGCCGCGCTCGCGCGAGCGGGCGACTACGACTGGTCGCGCGTCACCCAGATGCACCTGAACTACTACGACCGCATCCTCGGAAAGGGCTGACGCGCCATGCCCCGCCCCGTCCTGGTCCGCACGCTGCTCATCGTCGTCGCCGCCGCCCTCCCGCCGGCGGGGGCGATCGCGATCCTCTTCCTCCATCCGCTGCCGATCGGCCTCCCGCTCGCCCTCATCGTCGGCGCGATCGCCTGGTGTGCGCTCGGCATCGTCGTGGCGCACCACCTGCTGCCGACATGGGACCGCTGGCTGCGCGCCCAGCGTCGGCGCTACCGTGGTGAACGCATCGCCTGCCTCACCTTCGACGACGGTCCGGAGGAACCGTGGACCGCGGAGCTCCTCGACCGCCTGCGCGAGGCGCAGGTCCGCGCCACCTTCTTTCTGTTGGGTGAGAAGGCGCAGCGCCACCCGGCGCTCGTCGCCCGGATCGCGCGCGAGGGACACGCGATCGGCAACCACGGGATGCATCACCGGATCCTGGCGCTGCGCGGTGCGCCGGCGATCCGCGCCGAGATCGACGACGCCGCGGCGGCGATCGAGGCCGCCGGCGGGGGGCGCCCGGCGCACGTCCGCGCGCCGCACGGCTTCACCTCGCCGGCGCTGCGCCGCGTCCTGCGCGAACGGGGGCTGGCGCTCGTCCCCTGGACGAAGGGGGTCTGGGACACCGACGGCGCCGATCGGGAGACGCTGCTCGCGCGCTTCGCGAAGCGCTTCGACGACCTCGAGATCCTCCTGCTCCACGACGGCCTCGATGCCGCGTTGACGTCGCGCGATCGACGGGCTACGGTCGCCGCCCTCCCCGCCATCGTCGCGGAGTACCGGCGGCGGGGCTATCGCTTTGCCACGATTCCGGAACTGGACGAATGACGCATGAAGAAGACGGCGATCACCATTCTGGGCTGGATCATCTCGGCGATCCTCATCGCCTCGCTCGCGGCGAAGATCGACTTCGGCGTCCTGCGCGAGAAGCTCCTCGACGCCCGCTGGGCCATGCTCATCGCCGCCGGGACACTCAACCTCTTCGTCGTCGCCGCCAAGGCCCTGCGCTGGCAGTGGCTGATGCAGCCGACGGCCGCGGCGCCCTACGGGGGCATCCTCAAGGCGACCTTCATCGGCCTGGCGGGGAACAATCTCATGCCGGCACGCGGGGGCGACTGGCTGCGCATCTATCTGCTGGGGCGGTGGACGGGGGCAAGCCGTCCGGCGCTTGCCTCGATCACCGTCCTCGAAAAGCTCTTCGACGGCCTGGCGATCCTCGTCCTCTTCGGCCTCCTCTCGGTGAGTTCGACCTTTCCGGAATGGGTGCGCAAGGGGACGACGATCGTCTCGATCGTCATCGCGGCCGCACTCGCGCTCTGTGTCCTGCTCCTGCTGCATCACCGCCGCACCGCCGATGGCGATGAGGCGGCGCTCGGGCGCTTCAGCCGCCTCGCGCGGAAGGTGGGGGCGGGGCTCGGCATCCTGGCGAATCGCCGTATGGCGGTGATTACGGCGCTCGCCTCGTTGGCGATCTGCCTGCTGCAGGTCGAAACGATCCGGCTCTGCCAACTCGCCTTCGACATCCACCTCCCCTTCTGGGTACCGACGCTGGTCTTTGTCGCGATCAACCTGGCGATCATCGTCCCCTCGGCCCCCAGCGGCATCGGCCCCTTCGAGGCGGCCGCGGTGCTGGC
Organism: uncultured Myxococcales bacterium; assembly: GCA_964410765.1. Taxonomy (GTDB): domain Bacteria; phylum UBA10199; class UBA10199; order 2-02-FULL-44-16; family JAAZCA01; genus CAYPII01. The sequence continues at coordinate 5,597 of CAYPII010000019.1, forward strand.
CTACGCCTGGCAGGGCGTGGGGACGGAGAGCGCCTTCAGCATCGCCTTCCTCTATCACGTCGTGCAGTTCATTCCGGTGACGCTCATCGGGCTCGCCTTCTATTTCCTGACGGGGCTCGGCCGCCAGCGCGTGCTCCTGCAGGAGGGGATGCCGTCCGTCGCCGCGGAAACGGAGGTCTCGTGAAGAACCGCTACATCATCGGCATCATCGGGGCGGGCAACATGGGCGAAGCGCTCATCCGGGGGTTGCTCCGCGCGGGCCTCGTCCGCCCCTACGAGATTCTCGCCTCGGCGAAGTCGACCAAGCGCGTGCGGGCGCTCGAGAAGAGCTACGGGATTCACACCACGCGCAGGAACCTCTCGATCGTCGCCGCGTGCGATACGATCATCCTGGCGGTGAAGCCGCAGGACATGGCGACCGTCTGCGAACAGATCCGGCCGGCGACGACACGCGACCACCTGCTCATCTCGATCGCCGCGGGCATCGACTTCGCGCAACTGCGCGAGCTCCTGGGCACGAAGCCGCGCCTCATCCGCGTCATGCCCAACCTCCCCGCCCTCATCGACCAGGGGATCAGCGCGATCTATTGCGGACCGCGGATGCCGGAGCGCTATCGCCGCTTCGCCCACCAGATATTCCAGGCGGTCGGGCAGACGGTCGATGTGCGCGAGGAGCGCCAGATGGACGTCATCACCGGCCTCTCCGGGACCGGCCCCGCCTACTTCTTCGCGATGATGGAGGCGCTGTGCGACGCGGGGCGCAAGCTGGGGCTGACCGACAAGCTCGCCGAGGCGCTGACGCTGCAGACGGCGCTCGGCGCGGCGCAGATCGCGCAGCAGTCAAGCGAAACACCGGAGGCGCTGCGGGCGCGCGTGACCTCGAAGAAGGGGACGACCTGGGCGGCCATGAAGCATCTCAAGAAGAAGCGCTTCTGGAAGACGATGGAGGACGCGGTCGGCGTCGCGACAAAACGGGCCACACAATTGAGAACCCTGAAGACGTAATTCGTGATGCGTGATTCGTCATTCGCAACACACGCAGGCGTTGCGTCTGCCGAATCACGAATCACGGGTCACGAAAAGCAATGTCCATTCTCGCCTATATCGTCATCGCCCTGGCCAAGGTGCTGGGCCTCATCATCGATCTCTACACGATGATCGTCATCATCGCGGCGCTGATCTCCTGGATCAGCCCCGATCCGTACAACCCGATCGTGCGCATCCTCTACGGCCTGACCCATCCGGTCTTCCGCCTGGTGCGGCGTTTTCTCCCGATGGCGCTGCTGCGCATGCCGATCGACATCTCGCCGATCGTCGTCCTGCTGGCGCTGGTCCTGATCGACACAGTCGCCGTCGGCGCGCTCTATCGCCTCGGCGCGTGGATGATGTAAAACCGGATACTCGATTCTCGATCCTGGATACTGGTGTCGAGCATTCAGCATGCAGTATCCAGAACCCAGTATCCAACATTCGCTTTTATGGAACTGTACATCACCGAACATCCGGATGGGAGCACCCTCCCCTGTCGCGTCACGCCGCGGGCCAAGAAGGATGCGGTCAAGGGGATCCGCGAGGGCGCGCTGGCGATCGCGCTCAACGCCCCACCGCTGGAGGGGCGCGCCAACGAGGCACTGATCGCCTATCTCGCCGAGCTCCTCGCGCTCCCGCGCTCGCGCCTCCGGCTCCATCGGGGAGGGAAATCCAGAGACAAGCTCGTTTTCATTGAAGAAATTACGAAATCCGCCCTCCTCGCCCGGCTCAAGCCCCATCTTCCCCCCAGGCGAACCTGAACCATCGAGAACCCTTTACTTATTCGGATTTTTTTCGTTACAATGGGGTGTCGAGACCACAGGAATTTCTGGGGATTCGAGACCACATTTCTTCCGACATCACGAGGTAGCGCAACCATGCCGATCTACGAGTACCATTGCCCCGCGTGCGACAAGACCTTCGAACGCTTCCAGAAGATCTCCGACCCGCCGCTGGCGGAGTGCCCCGAATGCGGCAAGCAGGTCCGCCGGCTCATCTCACAGACGAGCTTCGCCCTCAAGGGGGGCGGCTGGTACAAGGATGGGTACTCAGGAGGAAAGACAAAGGATAATGCTGAGGTTAAGGATAAGGTCAAGGATGAGGTTAAGGATACGTCAAAATCGAAATCTTAACCTTAACCTTAACCTTGACCTTATCCTTAGCCTTAACCTGAACCTTTTTCATCATGGTTGAAAAAGTCGACAGACCGGACGCTTCCCCCCCCTGGCGCATCACGGCGCCGAAAGAGTCGCGGGAGGACCAGCACCAGCAACAGGATCAGCGCGAGGAGCAGGAGAAGCGCTATCAAAAACAGCTGGAGGGACGCGATTGGAAGAAGTTCGGAACGCGCACGGTCGTCATCAAACCGATGCGCGTGCCGCGCGAGCAGATCGACCGCTGCCTCTTCCGTGCCATCGCGATGCGCAGCGGCGTCGGCACGCTGCAGGCGGCCATCCGCTGGCGCGACGGCCGGGAGACGAAGGTGGCGCTCATCCTCCTGCGCCGGCTCGAGGACTTCCTTCGCGTGAAGAAGCTCGCGCCGGGCGCGGTCGTTCCGAAGGATATCTGGGGGCGCGAGGAGACCGTGGAGATCGGCATCCCACAGATCATTGAGAACTCCGCGGCCGCCGGCAGAACGCTCTCCGGAGGGGAGAGGCGCACCACGGCAGAGGGTCCGGCGCGTCGTCGACGACCGCCACCGGCGCTCGTCACCCTGGGGCTCCTCGACCGGACGACGGGGCGTATCCGCTGGGGGATCGTGCTGACGTATCTGGCGCTCATCGCCTTCGCCATCGCCCTGGTGGTGGTATAGATATGACGGGTCACGGGTCACGAATCACGGGTCACGCATTATGAGCGATTTCGAACCGAAACAATTTGGCAAATACCTGCTCCTGCAGAAGGTCGCCGTCGGCGGCATGGCCGAGATCTACAAGGCCAAGACCTACGGCGTCGACGGTTTCGAGAAGGAGCTGGCGATCAAGCGCATCCTGCCGCACTGCTCCGCGGACAAGGACTTCGTGAACATGTTGGTGGACGAGGCGAAGCTCTCGGTCCTCCTCTCCCACGCGAACATCGTGCAGGTCTACGACCTGGGCAAGGTCGGTGACGACTACTACATCTCGATGGAGTTCATCAACGGGGTGAACCTGCGCGACATCATCAACAGCTGTCGCGAGGTGAAGCGCACCCTCCCCACGGAGATCGCCGTCTACATCGCCTCGGAGATCTGCAAGGGGCTCGACTACGCGCACCGCAAGACCGACTCGCAGAACCGCCCGCTGGGGATCGTCCACCGCGACATCAGCCCGCAGAACATCCTCCTCTCCTACGAGGGCGAGGTGAAGGTCGGCGACTTCGGCATCGCCAAGGCGGCGATGAACATCTCGCATACGATGGCGGGAATCCTCAAGGGCAAGATCGCCTACATGTCGCCCGAGCAGGCGATGGGCAAGGCGATCGATTCGCGCACCGACATCTTCTCCACCGGCATCCTCATCTACGAGATGCTCACCGGGCAGAAGCTCTTCACCGGGGAGTCGCAGTTCGAGGTCCTCAAGAAGATCCGCACGATGCACATCACCGCGGAGGACCTCCCCGACTCGGTCCCGGAGGCGCTCAAGCCCATTCTCGCGAAGACGCTCGCCTACGAGCCCGAGGAACGCGTGCAGCACGCCGGCGACCTGCAGATCGAGCTGACCAAGCACCTCTACTCGAACTACTCCGACTTCACGCCGCGCAAGCTCGCCGAGTTCATCAACGCCCTCTTCGCGGAGGAACGACAGGAGGTCCAGGAGGTCAGCGCAAAGGAGGCCGCCTTCGAGCAGCTGACCTCGTCGATGAACATCGCCGAGGGCGCGAAGCAGATGGACATCGTCCATCGCGATACGCCGATGCCGGAGGGGGAGGACACGGCGCGCACGCGCGGCCCGAAGGAGGCCTTCGTCGAGACGCGGATGACGCCGGGGGGGGGCGTCCAGGAGGCGCCCACCGAGAGCAAGACGACGCGGCGCAGGAAGAAGCGGCGCTGGCCCAAGGCCTTCGCCGCCCTGCTCCTTTTGGGCGCCGCGCTCTGGGGTGTCTCCCGGTACGTCCCGGAGGCGCGCTTCTGGGAGAAGCCCGAACCGGAGCCGAAACCGGTCGCCCCGGCGGTGCAGTACGGCGCGGTGCGCGTCACCTCCAAACCGGAGGGGGCGGCGATCCTCGTCGACGGGGAGAAGACCGGCAAGACGACGCCCGCGACGCTTGACGAACTGGAGGTGGGCAAGCGCTATACCATCCGCGCCGAGAAGGAGGGGCTCGTCGCCGACGAAAAGGCGGTGCGCATCGAGTCGACCGAGGCCATCGACGTGAAGCTCGCGCTCGCGGAGCCCACCGGCATCCTCAACGTCATCACCGACCCGTCGGGCGCGGCGATCGCCGTCAACGGCAAGCTCACGGGACTGAGCACCCCCGCGACGCTGGAGAAGCTCCCGCTCAAGCGCGACCTGCGCATCACCCTCTCGAAGCCGGACTTCGAGGACTTCGAACAGGTGGTCACCCTCACCTCCAGCAAACCGCAGAAGATCTCAAAACGGCTGGAGCCAATCGTCGCCAAAAAAGGGAAGCTCGTCGTCACCTCCACCCCGTCGGGCGCACAGATATTGCTCGACGGCCAGGACAGCGGCCGCACCACGCCGGCGACGATCGCCAACCTCGAACCGAAGAAGTACACGGTGGCGCTCAGGATGCGCGGCTACGAGGGGTGGGAGAAGGCCTTCGAGGTCGACGCGCAGTCGAGCATCCCCGTGGACGCCACGCTGGAGCGCGCGGGCGTGCTGGAGCCGACACCCGCCCCCGAGGAAGAACCCGAGGAGAAACCGGCCGAGAAACCAGCCGTCGCCAAGACCGGATCGCTGCGCATCACTTCGAAGCCGAGCGGCGCCCGCATCTTCCTCGACGGCCGCTCCACCGGCCGCTCCACCCCGGCGACGCTCGATGATTTGAAGATGGGGGCGACCTACAACCTGCGCCTCGATCTGGACGGCTACAAGAGCGCCTACCGCAAGAAGGTCATGAGCACCGAGAAGGAGCGCCTCTACGCGACCCTCACGAAGGAGGTGACGGAACCGACGCCGACGCCCCGTCCCACGCCAACGCCGCAGCCACAGCCCACGCCCGCGCCGAGCGGCGGCACCGGCAAGATTCAAGTCAAATCCGACCCCTCCGGCGCCGACGTCTTCATCAACGCCGAGTTCAAGGGGCGCACGCCGCTGACCGTCACCGTCCCCGCCGGCAGCGCCTCGGTGCTCGTCAGCAAGGAGGGGCTCTCGCGCCACAGCCAGCGCGTGACGGTGCAGCCGGGTAAGACGGTCCGCCTCACCGACATCAAGCTGGGCGGCGTCTACGGCGAGGTGAGTCTCAACAGCAATCCGCCGCGCGCACAGGTGGTCTTCGACGGCCGGCCGATTCCGGCGAAGACGCCGGTGACCGTGCGCCGCGTCCGCCGCGACCGGCCCCACACGGTCACGATCCAGCTGCCGGGTTACCGGCCCTGGTCGACGACCATCCCGGCCGGCAGCGGCAACAAGTCGTACAATGTGACCCTGCAACCGCAGTGAGGAGTCTCCTATGCCGAAGGACATCGAGAGCAAGACCGAACTGCTGAAACTCGACGGGGGCGGACCGGATGTCGTCTCGCTCCGCAAGTGCCAGCTCGTCATCGTCGACGGCCCGAGCCGCGGGAAAAAGCTCGCCCTGGACAAGAATCTGACGAAGATCGGCAAACGCGACACCAACGACCTCGTCATCTCGGACAAGACCGTCTCGCGCAATCACCTGGAGATCGAATACGCCTCCGACAGCTTCCTGTTGCGCGACCTCGGCTCGACGAACGGCACGTTCCTGAACGGCTCGCGCGTGCGCGAGGCCTACCTCGCCCCCGGCGATGTCATCAAGGTGGGCAACACAACGCTCGAGTTCGTCGCCTTCGATGAAAAGATCACGATCGAACCCTCCGAACACGAGGAGTTCGGGGCGATGGTCGGGAAGAGCCGCAAGATGCGGCAGATCTTCTCGATCCTGGAAAAGATCTCGCCGACCCAGGCCACGGTGATCATCGAGGGGGAGACCGGTACCGGCAAGGACCTGGTGGCGCAGGCGGTGCACGAACACAGCCAGCGCACGGAAAAGCCCTTCGTCGTCTTCGACTGCTCGGCGGTCGCACCGAACCTGATCGAATCGGAGCTCTTCGGCCACGAGAAGGGGGCTTTCACCGGCGCGGTCAAAGCCCGGCGCGGCGCCTTCGAAGCAGCCAACGGCGGCACGATCTTCCTCGACGAGATCGGCGAACTCACCGCCGAGCTGCAGCCGAAACTCTTGCGCGCCCTCGAACAGCGCGAGATCAAACGCGTGGGCAGCAATGTCCCGGTGAAGATCGACGTGCGCGTCATCTGCGCCACCAACAAGAACCTGCGGAATGAAATCGAGGAGGGGCGCTTCCGCGAGGACCTCTACTATCGCCTCTCGGTCGTGAAGATCTCGCTGCCGCCGCTGCGCGACCGGCCCGAGGACATCGAGTCACTCATCGAGCGCTTCCTCGCCGCCGGCCCCTTCAACAAACAACCGGACGGCTCGCTCAAGGTGACGCGGGTGGAGGATGACGCCCTCAAGATGCTCGCCCGTTACGGGTGGCCCGGGAACGTCCGTGAGCTCTCCAACGTCATCGAGCGCGCGGTTTCCTTCGTCGACGGCGATACCATCGCCAAGAACCACCTCGACTTCATCTTCGCGGAGCTCGCGGCGGGTGAGGAACACACCGAGCGGATGATGACGATTGACTCCGACATCCCCTTCAAGGACGCGAAGCAGCAGATCGTTGAATCGTTCGAGAAGGAATACCTCGCCGAGCTGATTCAGCGGCACAACGGCAATCTCTCCAAGGCCGCCCGCGAAGCCGAGATCGACCGCAAACACCTGCGCAATCTGCTGAAGAAATACGATATTCCGATCAAGGATTGACCCGGAGAGAGGCGGTGTGACGGGGCTCTCGGGCCTGATGTCACACCGCTGTAAACAAATCGGGGACAGGCCCCTGCGGGGTCTGTCCCCTGTAAGAATCGGTGAAGGGCTCCTGCGGGGTCCGTCCCCTAACGTCCGCGGCGCATCGTTTTGAGGGAGACCTTGCGGTCGGCATCCATCGATCGCTTGATGGCGATGACGAGCGATCGCGCCCGGTTGGCCCAGAGGTCGAGCCCGGAGGTGTCGAGCAGAATCGCCCTGCGAAAGTCCTCGGCCGCCTTCTTGTAGTTCTTGTGCCGCAGATAGAGCTCGCCGCGGTTGACGAGCGAGGAGACGTCCTTCGCATTGAGCTTCACCGCCTGCGAGTACTCCATGATCGCCTCGATCGGACGATCGCGCTTCTGGTGTACCGCCCCCATCATGGCATGGAAGTACGCGTTGCGGTGGTCGAGGATGATGAGCCCCTGGAAGATCTTCTCCGCCTCCTCCAGGCGTCCGTGCTTGTACTTGATGAAGCCCGCCTCGGAGAGCTGGAAGAGCTGCTGGCGGGTGACCCCCTTCATCTCGGCGATCGAGAGCTTGTCCTCCAGAAATGCTTGGAAGACCTCGATGAGGTGCTTGCGCCGCTCGGGCGTCGGGTCGATAATCTGAGTCCGCTTGCCCTCGCCCCCCATTTTCTCGTTCGCTTCGCTCATAAGAGTCAGTGATGAGCAACCGATTGATGCCTGCTCGTCACCATTCCCCATTCACAACTCATTATTCACTATTCACTGCTCTACTGTGCTGCCACCTTCGTGATGATCTCGCGCCGCGTCCGGTTGATCTCGCCCATCATGCTGTGCACCTGCTCCATGACGGAAGCGATATCCTGCATCACCTTCTGCATATCGCTCATCAGGAGCTGCTGGTTCATCTGCCCCTCGCGCGTCTGCTGCTGCGCCGTCTGTACCGCGCCGAAGTAGCCCGGGTCGGTCATGCTCATCCCCTGCAGCTCCTCGGTCACGCGGTTCATCTCCTCGTTGATGTGAAAGCTCTTCTTGCCCAGCCAGGTCATGAGCACGCCGTTCTTCGTGGCGTTGACCTTCGCCAGCGCGATGAGGACGAATTCGACCCCGACCTTTCCCTGCTTCGCCAACGTGATGATGCGCTGCACCTCGCGCCGGATCTCCCCCATCCGCTTCTGATAATCCTGCATCATCTGGGCATCGAAGATATCGCCCCAGGTGTCGTTCATGAACTGATCCCAGTCGCCCAGCGTCCCCTCCGTCATGCCGATGAGCTCCTCGTAGCCCAGCTCGCCCTCCGGCAGCTCCCCTGCCTCGCCCGCCTCGGCGGTTTCGCCCGCGGTGGTTGCCTTGAACTTCCCGCGTCCCGCCGCCGCCTGCCCCTGTCGGGCGAGCGCGGCGAGCATGCCGCCTACGAAGTCGTCCCCCGCATCGGCCGAGACCTGCGCCCCGACGTGATGTTGCACGAATTCACGGATGTTCGGCTCGCGGCAGGCGGCCCATTCCGACTTCACCTGATGGTCCTGAATGATCTGCCCCTTGAACTGGCGGTGCTGGCTGGAGAAGAAGTCGAAGAAGTCGGCAATGTTGAAGGTCTTCGACTTCGCAAAGACCTCGTAGATGTTGCCGTGCCGGAGCGCCTCGATCGTCTCCATCCGCTCCAGCTGTTTTTGGACCTCTTTATTTTGAATCCGGGCGGATTTCCGAACATCGACCATAACACACCTCGCGCCTTCCCCCCGCCCCGTCTATCCCTGTTTGCGCCGCTTCGCGAGCTCCTTGAGCAGCATCCGCGCCCGGTTGGCGAAGCGGTCCTCGCCCTCCGGATCGAGCTGCGTCGCCTTCTCCAGGTCGCCCTCGGCCTCGTCGAGCAGGCCGTGGAGCAGCAGGACCTCGCCGCGGTTGGTATAGCTCACGATGTCGTTCGCATCCAGCTCGATCGCCTGGCTGTACTCGGCAATCGCCTCGCCGTAGCGCTTCTGCCGCTGCAGGATCGATCCCATCACCGAATGGTAATAGGCGTTGTTCCAGTCGAGAACGGTGAGCACTTTGAAGACGCGCTCGGCGTCCTCGTAGCGGCCGGTCTTGAACTGCGTAAAGCCGTACTCGGCGAGCTGAAAGAGCATCTCGGGCGTGAAGTCGAAGAGCTGCGCCCAGTTGAGCTTCCCGTCGATGAAGTCCTTGACCTTGCGCGCGCCGCGCTCGATCTCGGCCTCGGGAACGTCCTTGTACTGCTCCTCGAGCGCGGTGAAGAAGCGCTCCATCTCCGCGTCGGCCTCCTGCTGCGACATCTCCTGGAGGCCGATCGGAAACTCCCACTTCTTCTTGCGCTTTGAACCCTTGCCGCGCTTGTCGGTGGTCTCGGTGACCTCGTCCGATTGCGCGCGGGACTTCTTTTTTTTGCGCTCCGCCATGATGTCCGGTTGTCCTCCCGGTTGCACGAGTGCAGCAACCTCGCGGATATATTCAAAAATACCATTCCCGACCAGCTCCGGCAAGCGATTTCCCCCGCTCCCCCCACCCCGGCGGCCGGCCCCACGCACATCGGGGGCATCCCCCGTAGGCGATGCCCCCGCATGCGGCCGTCGAATAACGGCTGACCCCGTCCCTGCGGCCCACCCCCCCGGCGGGCCGATTCTGCCTTATCGTGCCGACGAGACCGTCCGCAGGATTCGCCCGTAGGCATCCAGTGCGGCCTTCGTCGAGTTCGTCAGCGACTCGACCACCTGCGCGAACTCCTCCATCATCTGGCTGATGAGCTTCTGCGAGGTGGCGATCGCGTCGGTCTCGCTCTTCACGATCGTCATCGTCTTCATCAGCTCGTTCGAGGCGGAGGGATCGGTCGAATTCGTCTCGAGGTCGAGGAGCTTGTTCGTCCACTTCCGCGAGAGATCCTGCAGCTGGATGAGCTTTTTGCCCATCTCGATCTGCTGCTTCGCCTTGTCCTTCGAGATGATGTAGGTCAGAAACTTCATGAACTGGTACATCGCGCCCATGTCACCCGACTGTGCCATCCGCGCAAAGTAGAAGAAGAGCATCATGAGCTGTTTGCCCTTGTTCTGGTTCTTATGAATATTGTCCCACGAGGACATCACGCTGTCCTCCAGGGCCATGCTCGAGAGATAGGCCGCGCTCGCGTTGAAATTGCTCGGCATCGCCGACTGCGCGCCCCAGTTCGACGGCGGCGCAAAACCCGTTCCGGCGGCATTGCTCGTCGTCTGCGCGTTTGCGTTGCGCGACGTCTGCGCCGCGCCGCTGTTCCCGCCGGTCGTCGAGGCCTTGAAGTTGGAGCTGTTCTCCCGCACTCCGGAGGCCTGCCGGATCGAACTCATATAGGACTGCTGCCTCCCCCGTGAAATGCCGGCGCGCGTTGCGGCCGCCTGATACTCCTGCAACATCTGGCGGATGCTCTCGCGAATCTGCTCCATCCTCTCTTCATTCTGCTCCGCCTTCGCCTGCTCGAGCGCCTGGAGCGCTTCGCTGAGGCGCGTCTGGACGTTATCGACCTCCTGTTTCGCCTGCTCCTGAATCTCGCGGTTGCTCGCCGAGGAGACTATCCTTCTCTTCATCTGATCCTGCAGCTCGTTGAGCTTCGCCGCATCAGCAACCTTTGCTCCATTGAAATAGACCTCATGGTCCTCATTGAGATCCACGCCACGGACCGCAGCTTCCCATTCGGATTGCTGGATCTTGCCGTCGCGGTTTGAGTCTTTGATCGTAATCGTCATCGTAGCCTCCTCAGCTCGGCGATGCTTCGCACCACCGTCGCCCCACTTAAAAGCAATCACCGTGCCAAGTGATCGCTCGAGGCATAAAAAAGATAACGATATTTACTATTTATTACAGTTACTTAGAAAAGTCCTGCTCCATGCGGTCGAATTGGGCCTCGATTGACGGCCGGAATTGGGGTCGGGGCTCCCCACCCGGGGTCTCCGGGTCACGCCCCGCATTTCGCATCACGCATCACGCATCACGGATTCAAGACCGGCGGCGGTCCGTCCTCCGGCCTCGGCATCCCCTCCTCCGGCTCGGGAAGCTGCGGGGCATCGGCCGGGACGCGCCCCTCCAGGAGCTCGATCGCCTCCTGCGTGCGCTCCGTCGCCTCCAGCCCCCGCCGCTCGATCTGCTCAGCGATCATCGTAATCGAGACGAAGAGGAGCAGGATCCCCACATAGCCCTTGAGCGTAAAGCCGAGCATCCAGACGTTGATCTGCGGCGCGATGCGGTTGGCCAGGCCCAGGATGATGTCGGCCAGGAAGATCGCGATGATCACCGGCGCGGCCATCTGCAGCCCCAGGAAGATCACCTGCCCCGTGAGGCGGATCATCAGATCGATGAGCGGAAAGAGGCCCGGCCCCACCTGCGGAAAGGCCAGCACCGGGAGGCCGACGAAGCTCTCGAAGAAGGAGCGGAAGAAGATCAGGTGCCCTCCGATGAGGAGGAAGAGGACGATCCCCAGCTGAAAGAGGAAGAGGCTCGAGATGGAGAGCTGTTGCCCAAGGGAGGGGATCAGGATGCGCGCAATCGACATGCCGCGCTGGTTGTCTATCATCTGCCCCACCGAGGCGAAGGCGTGGAAGACGATGCCGATCGCAAAGCCCATGATGAAGCCGTAGAAGGCCTCCTTGATGTAGAGCAGCACCAGCACCCCCCACTCCTCGGCGAGCGGCGGCGGGGTCTCCGGATAGATGTTGAGGGCCACGTAGAAGGCGAGCGCCATCGAGGCGGCCACCATCACGTAGCGCGGCACCGGCTTGCCGAAGAGGAAGGGCAGCACCGCCGCCATCGCCAGACAGCGCACCCAGACGAGCGAGAAGAAGATCAGGACGAAGGCGACGTCCATGTCGACGCCGATCTGTTTGAGGATCTCATCCATGCGCGGTCGGGTGCGATCGGTCGGAGCCGATCACTGCACGTACGTTGGAAACGAACTGTAGAGCGACGAAGCGAAGGCGATGAGCTGGGCGAGCATCCACGGCCCCCCGATGGCCAGCGTCGCCACGACGCCGAAGAGCTTCGGGACGAAGGTGAGCGTCTGCTCCTGGATCTGCGTGGTCGCCTGCAGGATGCTGATCGTCAGGCCGATGAGGAGCGCTGCCATCACCGGCGGCCCGGTGAGGATGAGCGCCAGAAAGAGCGTCTGCTTGGCGACGGCGACGAAGTATTCGTTCATGATCGTGATCCGTTATCCGTGTCCACGCACCATTCACTCACCATACCGGTTTCACGCGCGCTTCTATACGTACCCCAGGATCAGGCCGCGCGCGATGATGTGCCACCCGTCCACCAGGACGAAGAGCAGGAGTTTGAAGGGCAGCGAGATCGTGATCGGCGAAATCTGGAACATGCCCAGCGAGAGCAGGACGTTCGCAATCACCAGGTCGATGACGAGAAAGGGGAGGAAGATGATGAACCCGATCTGAAAGGCCTCGGAGAGTTCACTGACGACGAACGCCGGGATGAGGTTGACGAAGTCGCTGTTGGTAATCTCCTTGCGCTCCTCGTCGCTCTTCCGGAGCTTCATCGACATGTTGTAGAAGAGCGCGCGCTCCTTCGGGTGCACGTGCTTGATGAGGAAGTCGCGGATCGGCTCCTTCCCTTCGTCGACCGCCTTGGCCAGCAGCTTGATCGACGCCTGCGAGAGGAGCGGCTGATTCGTCCCCTGGTTGATCGTCTTCCCCGACACCTGATAGACCTCGTAGCCGACCGGCACCATGATGTAGATCGTGAGGATCATCGCGAGCCCCGTAATGACGACGTTGGGCGGGACCTGCTGCGTCCCCATGGCGTTGCGGATGAGGGCGAGGACCACCGCGATCTTCACGAACGAGGTGATCATCATCACGATGAAGGGAACGAGGGCGAGCGAGGCGAGGACGACGAGGAGGACGAGCGGCCGCGAGACGCCGACTGACCCGGCCTGCGCCCAGGCCACCCCGCTCACGCCGAGGCAGGCGAGCAGGCCGGCGAGGCCGACGAAGAAACGCTTCCGTTTCCACCAATCGCGCTTCATGATCGTTTGGATTCCCCCGCGGACTCCCCGGCGCGCACCTCCTGCTCGGAGAGCTCGCTGATCACGCTTATACCATGATCGGCTGCGCCGAGCACGAAATATCGCCCCCCCACGGTGACGAGGTAGAGCGCCTTGCGCGGCTCCAGCGCGTAGCGGCCGAGGACGCGGAAGTAGCGGTCCTGCTGAAAGCGCTTCATGACGCCGATGCGCGGCACGGCGTACTTGAGAACGAGAATCGCCGAGACGGTGACGATCCCCAGGATCAGGAACATCTTGATGAAGAGCCAGGTGAAGTCGACGGCGCTCTCGCCGGTCGCCGGCACGGTCTCGATCTGGGCCAGGACTGCAAACATCGCGTTCCTCCTCAGCGCACGAGCTTCAGGATCCGCACTCCGAGCTTGCCGTCCATCTCGACGAGCTCACCGCGCGCGATGAGCTTGCCGTTGGCGACGAGGTCGACCGTCTCGCTGGGCGGCCGGCCGAGGTCGATCACCTGTCCCGGGTGATAGGCGAGCAGTTGCTCGACATCAGCGGTCGTCTTCCCGATGACTGCGACGAGCGCGATCGGCACGTCCGAACCGAGGTCGGCGACCGCCGCACCCAGTCCCGCCTCGTCAACCTCCTCCTCGATGCCCTCGGAGGCGTCCTCCGCAGCGGGCGCCGCGGCCTTTTCCTTCTTCTTCTTCTTCGGCGGCGAGGGCTTCTTCCCCGGCATCGTCTTCTCGTCGGTCGTCTCATCCGCCGGGGCCTCGAAATCGTCGAACCCCGGGATGTCGAGGCCGTCGTCCAGCGCCTTCCCCGATGCGGTCTCCGGCTCCGGGGCCCCCTCCTCGCCGCTCTCCCACTCCTCGAAGGCCTCGAGGTCGTTTGCGGGGGTTTCGTCCCTGCCCTTGTCGCCTGGCTTCTTCATCGTCACGCTCCCTTGTGGACGCCCGTGAGCGTCAACCGCGCATAGTCCGCATCCGTTTGCAGCTCCGCCTCGTAGCCGCCGGCGAGCCCCGCGCCGACGCGCAGCAGGCACTTGCCGGTCGGCCGCCCCCCGTCGAGCCGCACCAGACTCTCGTCGAAGAGGACCACATCCCCCTCCTCGAGCTGTGCCAACTCCGCCGGGGTGAGCACCGTGCGCCCCGCCTCGGCCCAGAGGGGCACGCGCAGGAAGCCGAAGCGCCGCAGGCGCTGCAACCGCTCGGCGCGCTCCCCCGGGCGCCGCTCCTCTACCCCCTCGACATCGAGCAGCACCCCCTCGACGAAGGGATCGGGGAGGACGAGCCGGACGAAGCCGGTGCGCTCACCGACCTGCAGCCGGAAGACGAGCAGCGCCATCCCCTCGTCACCGGCCGCCAGCTCCCGCACCTCGTGCGGGTGCATCGCGAAGCGCTCGAATCGGAAGTGGACGCGTGCGTCGTCCCCGCAGAGGTCGTGGACCTCGGCCATCGCCTTGAGGAGGAGGTATTCGAAGACACCCTGTTCGGTGTCGGAGAGCGGCCGCGGCTCCGGCACCCGCCGCCCCTCGCCGCCCAAAAGCCGTTCGACGATCGTCATCGCCAGCGGCGCGTCGATGTCGAGGATCGCCTTCGCCTCGATCGGCGCCATCCCGACGACGGCGAGCAGCGCCGGATCGGGGAGGCGCGAGAGGAACTGCTCGTACGATTCCTGGCGGACGGTTTCGAGGTGCAGCGCACAGGGGACACCGATCTCCCGGGTGAGGGCCTGAACGAGCCCCCGCCGAAAGAGGCTGCGCAGTCCGGTGGCGGGAAGATAGGCGAAGAGCGCCTCGAGCAGACGCTGCTCGTGCTCCGAGACTTGCTTGAGCTTGAATCGGTAGGGTCGGATGGTCATGGGCCTCAAGATCGGGAATTCGCGATTTCGTGAAATATATCAGGTCACTGCGATTTCATCAACTGCAATGCCCTTCTCGGAGAGGGCCGTCTTGAGGGTGTCGGCGTTCTCCGTGAGGACGCGTCGGCCCTCCTTGTCCGCGGTGCGGAACTGGACAGCGACCTTTCCCTCCCGTGCGGTGACGCGGAGCTTGAGCCCGCGGAAGATCTTCTCGTGAAGCTCGATCTGGATCTCCTCCTCCCCCTTGCGGTTGAGGCCGACCCGGACGTACTGGACGAGCTGGTTGAGAATCTGCTGCGTGAACTGCGTCTGCTGGGCGGCGTCCGTCCCCTTCATCTGTTGGGCGAGCTTCGCCGCGAATTTGCCCTGGAGGTTGACCGGCAGGCCGCGCGCCCCCGACTGCTTGAGCGCCCGCGCCATCGACTTGCGCCCGAGCGTCTGGCCGAATCCGCGACCCTTGCCCTGGCCGCCGCCACCGCTCTGCTGCTTGAGGCGCCCCTTGGCGATGACCTTCTGATCGGCGAGCTTCGCGTTCTTCGCATCGCCCTTCTGGCGACCGTCGCGCCCCTTCTCGCGATCGTCCTCGTCGCGCTTGCGGTCGTCTCCGCGGCGTTCCTGCTGATGCATCGCCTCCTTGATCGCGCGCTCGGTCGCCACCTTCGACTCGCCGCGCAGCTGCGGGCTCGTCTTCGACGAGAGCTGGCTCTTCTCCAGCGCCCGGTTGAAGTCGGACTCCTGCGGCTTCTCCTTCTGCTTCGGCTGCGGCTTGACCTGCTGGCGCCCATCGATGCGCTGTTGCTCGCGCGCGCGTTCCGCTCTGGATACCTTCTCACCCATAGAAACTCCCGCCTGCAAAGCCAGCAACGCGAGAAACGCAAGCAACGAAAGAAGTGTTTTCACGTTTCCGGCGTTGCTTGCCTTGCTGGCGTTGCTTGCTAATTTTCAAACACCGATTTCTCCCCCCGCCACTGGCGCAGCTGGTGGATGTTCCCCCCCAGGTCGTCGAGCTCGCGCGCCTCGCGTCGGTTGATCTCCTGGCGCACCTTCTTCTGCCAGAGCTCCTTGTGCTTCTCCATGACCTGCAGCTCCTTGCAGGCATCGATGTACTCGCGCCGGCGCAGCGCCACCTGGTTTTCGCAGTCCTCGATGACGAGCCGCTGATCCTCGATCTCCTCCTCCTTCGCCTCCTCGTCCTCCTTGAGCTTACGCAGGAAGTTGACGTGGACATTGCCCTCGCCCACGCGCGCGCCGCCGCCGATCGCCCCGCTCATCTCGCGACGCGCCTCGCGCCAGCGCTCGACGATGCGCTCTTTCTCATGCTCGAGCTTCTCGAGCTGCTCCTTCGCCTCGCGCAGGGCGATGATCGCCTTGGCCAAGTTCTGCTCGGCGCGCTTCTTCATCCGCGACTTGAGCGTCAGCAGCGCCTGCAATCTGTATCTCGGCTTCGCCATCAGTCGAAGATCTCCTTGAGCAGCTCGATCGTCTCTTCGATCGTGATGTGCTCGTCGACCCCCTGCCGGAGAAAGGCGTTGACCTCCTCGATCTTTTCGATCGCGTAGTCGACCTTCGGATCGCTCCCCTCCTCGTACGCGCCGATGAGGATGAGGTCGCGCTCCTTCTCGTAGTTCGCCACCACCTCGCGCAGCTTCGCTGCCGCGTCGCGATGATCCTCCTCGACGATCGACGCCATCACGCGGCTGATGCTCTCGGAGACGTCGATCGCAGGATAGTGATTGCGCGCCGCAAGCGCCCGCGAGAGCACGATGTGGCCATCCAGAATCGACCGCGTCTCGTCGGCGACCGGCTCGTTCATGTCGTCGCCCGCAACGAGCACCGTGTAGAAGGCGGTGATCGATCCGGTGTCCGAGTTGCCGGTGCGTTCGAGCAGACGCGGCAGCGTGGAGAAGACCGAGGGCGTGTAGCCCTGTCGCGCCGGCGGCTCGCCGACCGCGAGCCCCACCTCGCGCAGCGCGCGCGCAAAGCGCGTGATCGAATCCATCATCATGATGACGCGCCCCCCCCGATCGCGGAAGTACTCCGCAATGGCGGTGGCAACGTACGCCGCCTTCAGGCGCACGAGCGAGGGCTGGTCGGAGGTCGAGACGACGACGACCGAGCGCTTGAGCCCCTCCTCGCCGAGGTCGCGCTCGATGAAGTCGCGCACCTCGCGGCCGCGCTCGCCGACCAGGCAGATGACGTTGATGTCCGCCTCGCTGTTGCGGGCGATCATGCCGATCGTCGTCGACTTGCCGACGCCGGCCGCGGCGAAGACGCCGATGCGCTGTCCCTCGCCCACGGTGAGCATGCCATCGATCGCCTTGATGCCGACGGAGATCGGCTCGGTCACCCGCCGGCGCTGCAGCGCCTTCGGCGGATTCGCGGTGACCGGATACTCCTCCTCGTATTCGAGCGGCCCCTTGTCGTCGAGCGGATCGCCCAGCCCATCGATGACGCGACCGAGAAGCCCCTCGCCGACGCGCACGGTGAGCGTGTGCCCCGAGGGGATCACGTCGTTGCCGAGCCCGATCCCCTCGAGCTCGCCGAGCGGCATGAGCAGCACCTCCTGATCGCGGAAGCCGACGACCTCCGCCTTGATCGGCGCGCGCCCGTGGTAGGGGACGATGAAGCAGAGTTCGCCGATGCGCACGCCGGGGACGACCGCGCGCACGACGATGCCGGTGAGCTCGGTCACCTTCCCCTTGATGCTATAGGTCGCCACCGACGAGAGGAGGTGGTGGTACTTGTGGAAGTCCACCACCGGCAGCTCGCTTCGGCTCCCTTCATCTTCCCTCTGTTTCTTCGTCTCCACCATATTTCTTCAGCCCTCGTCACACGTCACACGTGACTCGTGACCCGACAAAAATCGTGTCACGTCGTCACGGGTCACGTGTCACGGTACGAGTGCTTTGCGAATCGCTTTGAGCTGCGTCTCCAGCTGCGCGTCGATCGTGCCGACCTCGGTCTCGACGATGCAGCCGCCGCGTGCGATCGACTCGTCCTCGCGGAAGGTGAGGCGACGCGTCCGGTCGACGACCTCGCGAAAGGTCCCCTCCTCCGCCGTCACCGTCCGGTAGTCCTCCGGATGCAGGCGCACGGTGATGCGGTCGCCGATGGCGCGCTCCAGCGCCTGGCGTACGACGCCGACCACGACATCGCGGTGCTCCTCCACCAAGCGGCCGATCACCTTCTCAGCGATCGCCATGACGAGCCGAACGATCTCCGGCTCGGCCTGCTCGTAGAAATCCGCCTTGAGCTGCTGCAGCTCGAGGAGCTTCTCGGTGACCTGCGCGAGCCCCTTCGACTCGCCGTCGGCGTAACCGCGCTTGATCGCCACTTCGGCGTCGTGCTCCGCCTGCGCGAGCGCCGCTTCGGCTTCGCCGCGGATGCGCTGGGCATCGGCCTCCGCCGCAGCGAGGATCTCGTCGGCCTTCGCGCGGGCGTCGATCACGCGCTTGTGCACCACGCCCGCCTCATCCGGCAGGACGTCGATCTCCGAGCGCCGCGTCGAGGTCGATGCCTTCTGGTCGACCTCATCCTTTTTGACGATCTTCGCCATGGTCGCTCTCCCCCCGAGACGAAAAAAGCAGGATGCCCGAGACAGGAAGCCGAGAAGAATGCGCCTTCCTGCTGCCGGCATCCTGCTTCCGCGTCGTCCCCCTCCAGCTATTCTGTTCTAGCACAGGCGCACCGCTATGCCAACTGGTGCGCCGTCTGCGTCTCGTCCGAATGCCCCGCCCCCGAGGCCCGTGGCGCATCCACCCCCCCCT
>CAYPII010000020.1:0-9403 GCA_964410765.1 uncultured Myxococcales bacterium
CGAGTTCAAATCTCGTCTCCCGCTCCACGGAGGGTCCCGATGCGGGCCCTCTTTTTTTTCGCCGCGTTTGCTTTCTTCGCGACGGGCGCCTGTGTTAGAGTGCCTTTATGCCCAAGGCGTATCCCTTCATCCATCCCGATCTCGAACCCGGCCGGGGCGCGACGCGCGCGCGCATCGATGAGCTGATTGCCGCACGGCGAGCGGGGACGATCGAGGGGGGCGAGGCGATCGCGGCGATCGCGGAGCTGCTCATGGATGAGGAGCGCCAGCCCTTCCTGGGCTTTCTCCCGCTCCCCGACGGTTCGGTCGCAAAGCTCGCCGCGGCCTTTCATCGTTTCCTCGCGGCGGGGGCGAAGGCCGACGACCTCTTCGTCGCCGGCCTGGGTTCGGCGACCGGGTCGCTCACGGCAATCCTGCAGGAATGCGGTGCGGCGGGGGGCGAGGTGATCACCGCGTCGCTCAACTATCCCGGCGTGGTCAACGCGATCGTCCGGGCGGGAGCGACGCCGCGCTTCGTCGACATCGCGGCGGAGACGTGGTCGCTCGATCCGGAGGCGGCGGAGGCGGCGGTGGGCGAGCACACGCGCGCCGTCCTGCTCACGCACCTCAACCGTGCGCTCGAGCTCGAACCCTTTCGCCGCATCTGCGAGGCGCACCAGATTCCGCTCGTGCAGGACGCCTCGCTCGCGATCGGCTCGACCTGTGGGGGCGTGCGCCCCGGGCGCGTCAACGTCGGACCCGGCGGGGCGACGGTCCTGAGCTTGGCGACCTCCAAGCCGATCACCGGCCTGGGCGGGGCGATCGTGACCGCGCGTGATGCGGCGCAGCTCGAACGCCTCGTCTCGATCGCCTATCAGGGGCAGGACTTTCACGCGCCGACGCACCTGGCGGCGGTCGGGATGCACAATGGGATGAGCGAGATCAATGCAGTCATCGCCGCGACGCGGCTGGCTCGTGCGGAGGAACTCTTCGCGCGCCGACGCGTGCTGCGGGAGGCATATGAGGCGGCGCTGACGCCGCTCGTGACGGCGGGTCGCCTCGAGTTGCAGACGCTCGACGATGAAACGGTGCCCGGACACTTCGCGGTCGCCTTCGACGAGCGCGACCGGATCGCGGAGGAGCTCTACCGGAGCTATCGCATCGCCATCGCCACCTGGCCGCTCGGTCATGAGGAGTCGGTCTATCGGGATCGCCTGGAGTCGGTGCCGGCGCTGCCGGTCACCGAGCGTCTGCGCGGAAGCATCGCTTTCCTGCCCTTCCACACGCACCTCGACGAGGGGGATGTCGAGACCATCGTCCTCTGTCTCGAGCGCGCGCTGTCGACTCGCTGAACATCATTCCGGCAGTGTGATGCGGGCGGGATCGACGCCCATGCGCTCGAGCGTGCGGCGGATGGCGTCCACGTCCGCCTCGACGATCGATGCGTCGCGCGCGAGTTCGTAGAGGAAGTCGATGAAGTTGACGCCCGCCTCGGTCGCGATCCGTTCGAGCGCTTCGGGCGGGTAGAGGTCGATGTTGGCATCGCCCGTGATGATGTCGAGGCCGGGGACGCCGCAGGCGGGGGGCATGAGCGGGAGGACGCACTTCTCGCCCGCATAGACGAGCGTCTCCAGGTCGACCTCCCGTGCCAGGCCGATGCGGTGCAACAGCGAGACGACCGCTTCGAGCTGTGCGTTGCCCGGCGAGCGTCCGATGCCGCGCAGACTCGCGTCGACGAGGCCCGCCCCGGCCTCCGCAGCGGCGAAGGTGTTGGCGGTGGCCAGCGCGAGATTGTTGTGGCCGTGGAAGCCGATGCGCATCTGCGTCTGATCGCGAAGGGCGCCGACGAGGCGCGCGACGTCGCGCGGCGTGTAGTGCCCCGCGGTGTCGACGAGGCAGAGCGTCTCGGCGCCCATCCCCTCGATCCGGGCGGCGGCGGCGAGGATCTCCTCGTCGCGGCGACGTGCGGAACGCATCAGCTGAAAGAAGACGGGGAGCTCCGGGCGCCGTTTCTTGACGTACGCGATGCTCGGCTCGACGGCCTCCGGCTGATGGCAGTTGGCGGCGAAGCGGATGAAATCGATCTCGTCGAGGACCTCGTCGAGGTGGGCGCGTGTGGCGACCGCCTCCGAGAGGGCGATGACGCCGATCTGCGCGCGTTGCACCGCCTGTCGCGCCGCGCGGACATAGGCGATGTCCGGGGCCGCCGCCGCCAGGCCCAGGACCTCCGCCGCCCCGAGCCCGACCCCGTGGCTGACCTCTATATAGAGGAGGCCGGCGATCTCGGCCACCTGCTGCGGAGTATAGGAGAAATCGACGGCATAGCTCCCGTCGCGGATCGTGACATCGAGGATCTGAAGGGAGTTCTCTTTCACCATGGAGCGAAATTACCGTATTTCCAACGACCTGGCGAGAAATTTGTCCTCCATCCGTTTTTTTGATTGCCGCAAATATCCATTTGACCGTTATCTCCGCTGTGTGCCGTCAAGACGTTGAGAAACAACACAAATCCTTTGACAAAGCCCACCCGGGAATCTAAGGTTCGGCGCCCTGTGGGTCAAAAGCTCACAAGGTATTAAAAAATCTACGGAAAAAGGAGGAAGTACCCGCATGAGTCCCGTCACCATTGAACCATCAAGTCGTCAGAAGGAAGGGGAGTTCGGCCGCCTCTTCGAGGAGCAGGCGAAGGAGATCACCCTCAAGGAGGGGACGATCGTCAAGGGCCGCGTCGTACGCATCAGCCGTGATTACGTCGTCGTCGATATCGGCTTCAAATCCGAGGGGCAGATCCCGATCGATGAATTCAAGGCCCCGAACGGAGAGCTCAAGGCCGACGTCGGTGATGATGTCGAGGTCCTTCTCGAATCGATCGAGAACGACAACGGCATGATGATCCTCTCCAAGGAGCGCGCCGACGCGATGCGCACCTGGGACAAGCTCGGCGAGATCAGCGAGGCGGACGGCACCGTCGAGGGGACGATCGTCTCGAAGGTCAAGGGCGGCCTCTCGGTGGACATCGGCGTCCGTGCCTTTCTCCCCGGGTCGCAGGTCGACGTCCGCCCCTCGCGCAACCTCGAGAAGTACGTCGGGCAGACCTATCAGTTCAAGATGATCAAGCTCAACAAGCGCCGCGGGAACGTCGTCCTCTCGCGCAAGGTCATCCTCGAGAAGGAGCGCGCGAAGATGCGCGAGGAGACGCTCGCAAATCTCACCGAGGGTCAGGTCTTCGATGGTATCGTGAAGAACATCACCGACTACGGCGTCTTCGTCGACCTCGGTGGCCTCGACGGACTGCTCCACGTCACCGACATGACCTGGGGCCGGATCGACCATCCCTCCGAGATGTTTTCGGTGGGCGACAACATCCGCGTGGCGGTGCTGAAGTTCGATCCGGAGACGCAGAAGGTGAGTTTGGGCCTCAAGCAGCTGCAGCCCGATCCCTGGACCGACGTCGACTCGCAGTTCCCGGTCGGTTCGCGCGTCCACGGCAAGGTGACGAGTTTGACCGACTACGGCGCGTTCGTGCAGCTGACGGACGGCGTCGAGGGGCTTATCCATATCAGTGAGATGAGCTGGACGAAGAAGATCAAGCATCCCTCGAAGATCCTCTCGCAGGGCGACGAGGTCGACGCGATCGTGCTGGACGTTGACACCGAGGCCAAGCGCATCTCGCTGGGCCTCAAGCAGACTGAGCCGAATCCGTGGGAGCAGATCGAGGAGAAGTATCCGATCGGCAGCCGCATCACAGGTGCGGTGCGCAACATCGCCGACTTCGGCGTCTTCATCGAGGTCGACGAGGCGATCGACGGCCTGGCGCACATCTCCGACCTCTTCTGGGTGCAGAACGTCGAGCATCCCTCCGAGGTCTTCAAGAAGGGCGACGAGGTCGAGGCGGTGGTGCTCCACATCGATCCGGAGAACGAGCGTTTCTCGCTCGGCGTGAAGCAGCTCCTCGACGATCCGTGGGATCGGATCAATGAGCAGTACACGTTGGGGACGAAGGAGAAGGGAACGGTCGAGGCCTTCACGAAGGCCGGCGCGGTCATCGCGATCGACGATATCGTCAAGGGTCTGGTCCCGGCCGGCCATTACGAGGAAGGGCTCAAGGTCGGCGATGAAGTGGAGATCATCGTCCGCACGACGGAGCCAAAGGACCGCCGCTTCGAACTCGAGATCACGAGCGAGATGCCAAAGGCCGCGTCCGACGAGAAACCGGCCGAGGAGAAGCCAGCGGAGGAGCCGAAGCCCGAAGCCGCGGAGAAGCCGGCGGAGGAGCCGAAGCCCGAAGCCGCGGAGAAGCCGGCGGAGGACGAGGAGTCGAAGGCGGACGACACGACGGATGACACCGCCTCCTGAGGGGCGCGAATTTCGCCATGCGCAAGAGCGGTCTCTTCATAGCGGTACTCATCTGCCTGCTGCTGGGCGGTTCCTTTCTCGTCGGCATCGTCGCGGCGCTGCTGACGGGAGGGGCTGGCGGCGGGAGCTGGCACGGGGAGCTCTTCGGCGATCAGGTGGGCGTGGTACGCATCGAGGGGACGATCCTCTCCTCGCGGGAGGCGGTTGAGAATCTCGAGCGCTTCCGGAAGGACGATGATATCCGCGCGGTGATCGTTCGGCTCGAGACGCCGGGGGGATCGGTCGCCGCTTCGCAGGAGATCTTTGAAGAGGTGAAGCGGGTGAACGCCGAGAAGCCGGTCATCGCCTCCATGGGGGCGGTCGCCGCCAGCGGCGGCTACTACATCGCCTGTGGGGCGCGCCGCATCTTCGCGAATCCCGGCACGATCACCGGCTCGATCGGCGTTCGGCTCGAACACGTGATGATCGGCGACCTGCTGCGCTGGGCGAAGATCGAGCATGAGACCTTCAAGAGCGGTCGTCTCAAGGACATGCTCGCCATCGATCAGCCCGTGACCCCCGAGGCGCGCGCGATCGTCCAGGAGGTGCTGGGCGAGATGCACCGCCAGTTCAAGGAGGCGGTCGCCGCGCAGCGGAAGCTCGCGATGGAGGAGGTCGATCCGCTCGCCGACGGACGCATCTTCACGGGGCAGGAGGCGCTGGAGCACAAGCTGGTGGACGAGTTGGGGGGGCTGGTCGCGGCGGCGCAGGCGGCGGCAAAGGTCGCCGGCATCGAGGGGGAACCGGAACTCGTGACGCCGAAGAAGCGCATTCCCATCCTCGATCGCTTTATCGAAAGCTCGATCGACGCGGTGACGGAACGATGGGCATTCGGGTGGAACGGCTGAGAAGATGCGAGACGACGAAAGGAGGAGGGCCTTGAACAAGAGCGATCTGATCGAGATGCTTTCGAAGAGACTTCCCAACCTGGCGAGCCGGGATGTGGAGGTCATCGTCAACACCGTCTTCGAGAGCATGTCCGATGCCCTCAAACGCGACGATCGCATCGAGATCCGCGGCTTCGGAAGCTTCGAGGTGCGCACGCGCAAGCCGCGGATCGGTCGGAACCCCAAGACCGGCATGGCCGTCGAGGTCGGGGAGCGCAAGGTTCCCTTCTTCAAGGTCGGCAAGGAATTGCGCGAGCGCGTCAACAAGGGTTCCGCCGTATGAAACAGCTCTGGGCCCCCTGGCGGATGCAGTTCATCGAGGAGCTGCGCGATCGGGGTGAGGGATGCATCTTCTGCGAACTGGCGCAGACCGGCACGCCCGAGGAGGACCGCGAGCGACTCCTGCTGTATCGGGGGGAGAACTGCTACGTTCTACTCAACCGCTTCCCCTACAACAACGGACACCTGATGATCATCCCGTATCGCCACACTGGCGATCTCGGCGAGTTGGCGCCGGAGGAACATATGGAGATGATGGCGCTCTGCGCGCGCTCGATCGATGTGTTGGGCCGTCGCCTCGAGGCGGAGGGCTTCAACTGCGGCCTCAATATCGGCCGCGCCGCGGGGGCGGGGATCACCGACCACGTGCACCTGCACGTCGTGCCGCGTTGGTGCGGCGACACCAACTTTCTGCCGATCTTCGGCGAGACGCGCTCGATGCCCGAGTATCTGCAGAGCACCTATGATCGCCTGGCCGACGATTACCAGGGGAGGGGGACGCGATGAAAAAAATCATCTTCGCCTGCATCATGGCGCTGCTCTTCTTCATCCTGCTCAACTTCATCTACTGCAACCTGGACGCGGCGACCTTCGGCTACGACGTCGTCTTCAAATTCCAGGTCCCGTATCTCTTCGCGGTGCAGTCGGTTCCGCTGCCGCTCGGCTTCATCCTGCTCATCACCTTCTGCACGGGCATGGTGGCGATCGCCCTGCTCGAAGCGCTCCCCTCGTTCTTCAAGACTCTCGAGATTCGCTCGAAGAACAAGAAGATCCGCCAGCTCGAACGCGAGCTCTCCGTCGTGCGCGATCTGTCGGAGGAGAAGCGTCACGCCCCGGAGAAGCCGGAGGCGTAAAAGGATATCCTACCCGCGCATCCCCTTGCGGGAGCGCTTGATCTTCTTGAGTTCCTTCTTCGACTTGCCGTCGTCCTGCTGTTGCGGTTTCTTCTTCCGTGCCTTCGTCACCTGCTTGAGCTTGTCGGCCTTGGCCTCCACCGAACTCGTCGGCTTCGCGGAGAAGCGCGAGACCTGGCGGGCGGCCTCCGCCGTGGCGGCGTCGACTTCCGAGCGGTCCAGCTGTTCCTCGAACTCCTCTTCGTGCGCGCCGAGCATCCGATCGAGGAGGAGCTCCAGGTTGCGCAGCGGGGAGGGGTGGGCGTCCAGCAGCGCCCTGATGCGCTGCTTGGCCGGGGCGCGGATGACGATCAG
The DNA here is from genome assembly GCA_964410765.1 of uncultured Myxococcales bacterium. Taxonomy (GTDB): domain Bacteria; phylum UBA10199; class UBA10199; order 2-02-FULL-44-16; family JAAZCA01; genus CAYPII01. The sequence goes on from CAYPII010000020.1 coordinate 6,749, forward strand.
GCCGTCGCTCCCATCCCGGAACTCCCCCTTGAACTCGGTGAAGAACTCCTGGAGCTGCTCGCGCGCGAGGGAACAGGAGGGGACGACGGAGGCCTCGATCAACTCGTCGAGCCCCTCGTCGGTGTACTTCCCCTCGTTGATCTTCATCGGATCGAAGGGGATGCGGATCTCCCCCTTGTAGCGGTAGGCGTCGAGCGCGAGGAAGTCGTCATGGCCCAGCAGAAAGGAGCCGTCCGGCTGGCGGTGCGGCTCGAAGAGGCGCTTCCACTCGCTCATCGTGATCCGCGCCGTATCGACAAAGCCCATGTGCCAGAGCTGTTCGACATCGGCCACCGTATAGCGGACGTGTTCGCCATCCTCGGTCTTGTCGATCGTCCCCCAGAGGTAGGCCATCACATCGAATGTACCGAGCTCCAGCGTCATCGCGGGCTCCTTTGCGGTCTGAACTCCCGAATATATTGAATTTTAAGCGTCTTTCGCGCGCGTGTCAAAAAAAAGCGCCCTCGCGGGGGCGCTCGGTCGTCGAATCGTCTTTCATCAGACCGCCATCACCGGCTGCCCGATGTCATAGCTGCCGCGCCGCCCGAAGAGGCGGTCGATCTTCTTCGTGTCGGTCTTCGTCGCCTTTTCGGTCAGCTTCTGCTGGCGCATCTGCTCCTGGACGATGCTGTGTTCGGTCTCGGCCTCGACCTTCGCAAATTCTGAGCCGTGGAGCGCCTGCTGGTACTCGAGCATCTTGGCCGTGTGGGCCTCCTGGATATCGAGGACGCCCTCGTTCGTCTCCTGCTCGAACCCCACCAGCTCGCCCTGCGTCTCGATCTGGTTCTTCTGCATGGCGAACTGCGAGTCCATGATCTTGCCCTGGTAGTACATCGATACGGCGCCGGCGATGCCGTTGATCAGCTGGCCGCACCCCGTGGCGATGCTGCTCCCCATGTAGCCGGTGCCGAAGTCCATCCCACCGCCGGCCGGTGCCGCTGTGCCTGCTTCACCTGTTCCCGCTGCCCACATGCGTTCCTCCTCGAATCCCCCGGGGATGCCTCGTCACGAATAGAGCGGATTGCCCATATCCCAGCCGCGCCGGCTGAAGGCGTCGGTCGCCGTGGCGATCTTCATCCGCTCGGTCTGCCCACTCTCCTCGATCACCTTGAGGCGCGCCTGCGCGTTGTTCTGATAGCGCGCGAGCCGCTCCTCGTGGCGCAGCTGCGCGGCATGCATCTTCTGCTGGACGAAGATCGCCGTCTCCTGGACGCCCAACTGTTTGGTGGCGACCTCCTTCTGCGCGTCGACGATGTCGCCCTGCAACTCGAACTGCTTCTTCATCAGTCCAAATTGGTGGTCCATCGCCTTGCCGGCGAGGATCTGGTTGCCGATCTGAAAGCCGGCGCTGACCGCCATCCCGACGCCCTGCATGATCTGGGAGCCGAGGAGCGCGCTCTCCGCGCCCTCCTTGCCAAGCTCCGCGTCGAAGCTGATGTTCGGGCCGCCGCTGACCGGATAGTTCCACTGCGGATACTGCGGCGTGTAGGCCATGCTCGGGTATTGCATCCCGGGCTGCTGGGTGCGGTTGTTGCCGTACATGTGTTGCTGGCCTGCGCTGATCATACGATCCTCCTTACGAAGCGGCCGGCGTGCCGTTGGGACGCGTCGTCCGTGCCGTCGTCGGAATGGAGCTGGTATCGGAGAGCCCCGCGCGATCGTGCGCCTGCTTCACCTTCGCGCGCTTTGCCGCGATGTGATTGAGTGCGATCGAGGCGCCCACCTCTGCCTGCATCCGCTGGGAATTCCGTGCCGCCAGGTCGAGGCGCTGGCGTTTGGAATGCTTCGCGTCGACCTTCTGCTTGTTCGAGGCGGCGACCTGGAGGTCCTCCATCTCCTCCGCCTGCTCCGCCTGCTCCGCCGCCTGGACCGCGCCGGCGATCCCGACGCCGGCGCTGACCGCCGCAGCGGCAGCGCTGACGACGATAGCGGCGATAACCAATCCACAACCGAGTATGCCGATCATACCGACCTCCGAAATAGCCCCCTCGGAGTTTCCATATGTATTATCGGAGGGAGGGGAGGGCGAAGTTGCGTGGAGGCCCATTTTTCGGCCCCTGCGCTTCCCCTTCTATCCTGAGCAAATTCCGGGTGTTAGCCCGGCATGCGCCGAAGGGTTGATTCCAGCGTAAAAACTGTGTTAGCGCCCCTTTATGGCGAAGCCAGCAGCCGAGACCCCGATGCTCGCGCAGTATGTCCGAATCAAGGGGGAGCACCCCGATGCGCTCCTCCTCTTTCGCCTCGGCGATTTCTATGAAATGTTCTATGAGGACGCTCAGATAGCATCTGAACTCTTAAGTATTACATTAACATCCCGGAACAAGAACGACCCGAATCCGATCCCCCTCTGCGGCGTTCCGCACCATTCTGTCGAGCCCTATATCGCCAAACTCCTGAAGGCCGGGAAGAAGGTCGCGGTCTGCGATCAGGTCGAGGACCCGAAGCTCGCCAAGGGGGTGGTTCGGCGCGAGGTCACCCGCGTGATCACCCCGGGGGTCGTCGCAGACGGCCTGGGACTCGATGCCGGGAGCCACAATTTCCTCGCCGCCGTCTGGGAGGAGACCGGAGCGCTGGGGCTGGCGCTCGCCGATATCTCGACGGGGCTCCTGCAGGCGG
>CAYPII010000020.1:9413-24212 GCA_964410765.1 uncultured Myxococcales bacterium
GGCGCGGTCGAGGGGCGCGAGGGGTTGCTCGAGGAGCTGATGCGCGCCGAGCCGCGCGAGCTGCTCATATCCCCAACACTCGCCGACGACCCGCTCTTCGCGGAGCGCCTGCACGCGGCCCTCCCGAAACTCACGCTTACCCTCCGGGAGGGGGAACGCCCCGCGACCGATGCGATCGCGGGGCTGGCGGGGGCGCCGGCGCTGATCGCGGAGACACCGGCGGCGGCCGCCGCGGCCGGACTCGCGATGGGCTATCTCGCCGAGACCCAGTGCGGGCGGACCGAGCACATCGGCCGGATCGCCCCGCTCGCCGACGGGCCGGTCATGCGGCTCGACGAGGCGACGAAGCGCAATCTCGAGATCGTCCGGACGATGCCGGCGGGGGAGCGCGAGGGCTCGCTCGTGGCGGCGCTCGACAAAACCCGGAGCGCGGCCGGGGCGCGCACGCTCAAGCGCTGGCTCCTCTCCCCGCTCGTCGACCCGGCGGCGATCCGCGATCGCCACGAGGCGGTGGCGACGATCCTCGGCGACGAGGCACGCCGTCGCGCCGTGCGCGAGGGGCTCGCGCGCGTCTACGACATCGAGCGGATCGTCGGGCGCATCGCCGCCCGCGCGGCCAACGCCCGCGATCTCATCGCCCTCGGGGAATCGCTCGCGGCCGCCGGCGCGCTACGCGATGTTCTCGCCGGCCTGCCGGGGCTCCTCGGCGAGCTCGCCGAACGGATCGATCCGCTTCCGGAGCTTTCCGGCGCGATCGCCGAGCGGATCGCCGACGAGCCGCCGCTCTCCCTCCGCGAGGGGGGCCTGATCCGCACCGGCTTCTCGCCCGAGCTCGACGAGATGCGCGAGCGCATCGGTCACGGCAAGGACTTCATCGCCCGGATCGAGGAGCGGGAGCGCGCCGCCACCGGCATTCCGTCGCTCAAGGTCAAATTCAACAAGGTTTTCGGCTACTACCTGGAGGTGACCAACGCCCACAGGGCGAAGGTCCCGGAGCGCTACATCCGCAAGCAGACGCTGGTCAATGCGGAGCGCTTCATCACCCCCGAGCTCAAGGAGGAGGAGGAGCGGATCCTCGGCGCGCAGGAGCGTTCGCGCGCGCTCGAATACGAACTCTTCCTCGCGCTGCGCGAACGAGCCGCCGAGGCGGCCGGAGCTCTGCTCGCCACCGCCGATGCGCTGGCGATCCTCGATGTCCTCGCCGGCTTCGCCCAGACGGCGCACGAGCACCGTTACGTCCAGCCGACCGTCGACGCGGGGGCGGTCGTCGACATCCGCGAGGGGCGCCATCCGATCGTCGAGCGCCAACGGCTGGCGGAGCGCTTCGTCCCCAACGACGTCCGCATCGACGGCGCGGGGAAGCGGATGTTGCTCATCACCGGGCCCAACATGGCGGGGAAGTCGACGGTGATGCGCCAGACGGCACTCATCGTCCTGATGGCGCAGGCGGGCTCCTTCGTCCCCGCGACGGAGGCGCAGATCGGCGTCGCCGACCGGATCTTTACGCGCGTGGGGGCCTCCGACGCGCTTGCGCGCGGGCAGTCGACCTTCATGGTGGAGATGGCGGAGGCGGCGGTCATCCTGCGCGACGCGACGGAGCGGAGCTTGGTCGTCATCGACGAGATCGGGCGCGGGACCTCCACCTTCGACGGGCTCGCCATCGCCTGGGCGGTGGCGGAGGACCTGCACGACCGCGTCCGTGCGCGGACGCTCTTCGCGACGCACTACCACGAGCTCACCGACCTGGCGCGCACGCGCGAGGGGGTGCGCACGATGAACATCGCGGTGCGCGAGTGGAAGGGGGAGATCGTCTTCCTCCGGCGGCTCGTCGACGGGACGACTTCGCGCAGTTACGGCATTCAGGTGGCGAAGCTCGCCGGACTCCCGGAGGGGGTGCTCGGGCGCGCCACCGAGGTCCTCGAGAACCTCGAAGCGGGGGAGTTCGACGAGGCGGGGCGTCCGCGCCTGGCGGTGCACCACGAGGCATCCGTCGTAGAGACGGCCGAGCAGATCGGCCTCTTCGCGGCGCCGGTGCCGAGTGCGGTGGAGGAGCGCCTGCACGCGCTCGACACGACGACGATTACGCCGCTGGAGGCCCTCAACCTCCTGCACGATCTCAAAGCAAAACTCTGATTCGGATCCTGCAGAAGATCGCAACAAATCGGGGCCAGGCACTGAAAAGTTGCGATTCTCGAAATCATCAATAATTTCAGGTTGTTCATTTGTAAAACGTGAGGAGGTCTGTCGAAATTCGACTGATACGCCCGCAGAATGACCCCGGACGGCTTGGTGCGGGCGCCGGTAGGAGGACCCCACGGAAGGTCTGTCGGAACGAACGGATCCGAAGGGGAGAGGACTAGATCTTCGGGGTGCCGTAGGCGTGTTCGCGGCGTGCGGAGGCGCGGCCCCCGTCGCGGCGAACGGCGCGCGGGAGCGCGGTCAATTCGCCGCGGGCGCGGCGCGTCCCCATGCCGTCGCGCGTCGAATCGGAGCGTCCCTCCACGCCGCTCTTGGCGCGCTCGAAGTCGTCGAGGCGCTGCAGGCCATTCTGGCTCGATTGCATCTCGGAGAGGGGGACGCTGACGGGCATGGGTTTCCTTTCGTCTGGACTGCTCTTCTCTTATCGTCCGCTGATCCCCGTAAGTTGCCCCTCGGACGAAAAGGATAAGCGTTGAAGCGGGGGGGGGTCGATGGTAGGATGCCCAACATGATGAAAAGACGACTCCTTCTCCTGTTGCCGGCGGTGATCCTCCTCTGTGCCGCCGGTGCGGCATCGGCACAGACGACGGCGGCGGACTATGGCGCGGCGAAGCGCTGTTACGAACAGGTCCGTAGCGATCCGCAGGCAAACGCGGAGGCCTGGCAACGCTGCATCGACCGCTTCAAGGCGGTGGCACGCGCCAATCCCAAGAGCCGGGAGGGGGGCAAGGCGCTCTACAGCGCCGCGCGGCTCTCCCGCGAGCGCTCTGAACGCTTTCACGACAAGGGCGACGTCACCGCGGCGATCGGTCTCTACAATCGCGTGATTCGGGAATACCCGGAGAGTGCGCTGGCCGACGACGCCCTCTATCAGATCGCGCTGCTGCGCCACGACCCGCTGGGGGATGACGAGCGGGCGAAGCGGGCGCTCGCCCATCTGATCGAGCACCATCCGAACGGGGACATGGCGCCGAAGGCACGCGTCATGCTCGAACGCCTCGAGGCGGCAGCGCCGACGAAGAGGAAGGAGGCGGTGGCGGCGAAGGGGGCCGCCAAACCGGCGTCGGCGACGGTGACGAAGGAGCCGCCCTCCGCTCCGCCCCCGGCCGTGGAGGAGGGGGCGGCGCCGGCGGCTTCAAACCAGCCCTTCGCGGCACCGGAGGCCGGCCCCTTCGACGAGGCACAGCTGGAGGCGGTGCGCGTTCAACGCGGCGCGAACGCGACGACGGTGCGCCTGCAGCTCTCCAGCAGCGTTCCCTATTCGACGAAGTTCACCGAGCTGGGAATGCGAACCCGCTCGCCGCCGAAGCTCGATCTCTACCTTTCCTACGCGGAGCCACTCAAGACGCTGGAGCGGGAATACGCGGTCGACTCCCCCTCGCTGCAGCAGGTGAAGGTGAGCAAGCGCTGGTTCTCGAGCGGCGTCAAGGCGACCTTCCTTCTGCAGCCGGGAGCGCAGTACGACATCGCACAGCAGGGCGATGACCTCGTCGTGACCTTCACGGGGCGCGGCGGCGGGGCGGCACCCGCCGCCGCTCCGGCGACCGCGCCCGCTCCGGAACCGGTTGCCCCTGCCGCGCCAAAGGCGTCACGGAAGAAGCACCGCGGGACGATGACGATCGTCATCGATCCGGGGCATGGCGGCAAGGATCCGGGGGCGATCGGTCCGAAGGGGACCAAGGAGAAGGATGTGACGCTCACGGTCGGCAAGGAACTCGCGCAGCGGCTGCGGCGCGTTCCCGGCGTGAAGGTCGTGATGACGCGCACGAGCGACAGGATGCTCACGCTCGAGGATCGCAACGCAATCGCGGTCAAGCAAAAGGCCGATCTCTTTCTCTCCATCCATGTGAACGCGTCGCGGAAGCGCTCCAGCCGCGGCATCGAGACCTACTACCTCAACAACGCCACCGACGAGGCAGCGGCGCGCCTCGCCCGGCGTGAGAACCGCGCGGCGCGGCGCAACCTCTCGGAGGTCGAGCATATCCTCTCGACGATGCTGCTCAACCACGACGCGGCGGAGTCGGCGGATCTCGCGAAGGGCGTCCAGCGCGCGATGGTGGCGCGACTCTCCAGCCGCTATCCGAAGGTCGTCGATCGCGGTGTCCGTTCGGCGCTCTTCTATGTCCTCGTCGGTGCGAAGTGTCCGGCGGTGCTCTTGGAAGTTTCCTTCGTCTCCAATCCGGTCGAGGAGCGGCGGCTGGCGCGCGATCACTACCGCGACCATATCGCCATCGGCATCGCCGAGGGCGTTGGCCGATACCTCGACACGCGCGACACGCGGCGTGCGTCGCTCTAAATGGACGGCATGCCAGCAGCGCACCCCCCTGACACCACACTCGAAACGACGCCGTCGCTCAACGCGGCGTTGCTGCAGCAGGATCCGCGCGCTGCGGTCGAGCGTTTCGTCGCGGAGCGCCGCCGCTGGTTCGAGGGGGCGTTCGCCGCCGGCGCCGATGCGCTGATGCTCGCGCGGGCACACGCCGAATGCCTCGACCGAGCGATCGCTGTGCTCGTCGGTCGCATCGAGGAGTCGGTCGGCGAGCACCCGACGGCGCTCTTCGCCCTCGGCGGCTATGGGCGCGCGGAGCTGGGGCTCTTCAGCGATATCGATCTCCTCTTCCTTCACGACGGCGCGCATCCTGACGCGATCCGCGAGCTGACCGACGGCGTGCTCTACCCGCTCTGGGATTGCGGGGTGGAGGCGGGCGGGGCGACGCGCACGATCGCCGATTGCCGCACGATCATCGAGGAGGACGTCCGGGCGCTGACCGCGATGATGGAGGCGCGGCGCCTCGGCGGCGCTCCGGCGGTGGCAAAGCAGCTGCATGCTTTCGTCGGAGAACACTTCGCATCGATGCGTGCGCGGCGTCGTTTCATCGAGACGAAGCTCGAGGAGCGGCGTGCGCGGCTCGCGCGCTATGGCGATTCGATCTATATCCTCCAGCCGCACCTGAAGGAGGGGGAGGGGGGGCTGCGCGACTATCAGACGCTCATCTGGGTGGCATCCGCCTGGTGGCCAAAGGAGACGCCGCCGGAGGCGCTCGCGCGGGCGATCGGGGCGCGCACGCTGCAGCAGCGTCTCGAGGCCTCGGTCTCCTTCCTCTGGCGGGTCCGCCACGCCCTGCACCTCTTTGCCGGCAAGCGCGCCGATCGGCTGGGCGAGGCCGAGCAGCCGGAGATCGCGCGCATGCTCGGATTCGAAGCGGTCGGCGCCGCCTCGCCGAGCGAAGCGCTCATGGCCGAGTACTACGAGCACGCGGAGGGCATTCATCGCCTCTGCGACCGGGCGCTCGAACGCATCCGCCGCGAGGCCTTTCCGCCCTCCCGGTGGCAGCGCCTCCTGCGCCGACGCACGATCGGCACCGCCTTCGTGCGCACAGAGGCGAACACGATCGCCTTCCGCCCTGGCGAGGAAGTGACGGAGCTCTCGTCGCTGCGCCTCTTCGCCGTCGCCAAGCGACGGTGCCTGTCGGTCGATGCCGAGGCGCTCGATGCCGTCGCCGCCGCGCTTCACCGCGACGTGCAGCAGCCCCCCTGGACGGAGGAGGCGGCGGCGATCTGGCGCGACATCCTGGCGACGCCGGGGGGGTTGGGGCGCACGCTCGAGGAGATGCGCGCCTGCGGCCTGCTCGAACGCTTCATCCCCGAGATGATCCCGATGATCCACCGCGTGCAGCACGACGGATTTCACGTCTACACGGCGGGGGTCCATTCGCTCAAGGCGGTGGCGGAACTCGATCGCCTTGCGAGGCGCGCCGGGCGCGATGAGGATCCGGGCGCCGCGCGCATCCTGCGCGGTTTGCCGCGCCCGCACGTCCTCATCCTGGCAACGCTCCTGCACGATGTCGGCAAGGGGCGCGACGCGGACCACGCCGAGGTCGGCGCGACGCTGGCGAAGGCGATCGCCCGCCGGATGGGCTGGAGCGCGCGCGATATCGCCGACGTCGCCTTTCTCGTCCGGCAGCACCTGCTGATGGGATTCGTCGCCTTTCGCCGCGATATCGGCGATGCGGCGCTCGTCGAACGCTTCGCGCAGGTCGTGCGCTCGACAGAGATGTTGGGCATGCTCGCCCTGCTCACGCGCGCCGACATGTGCGCGGTCGGCCCCAACATCTGGAGCGATTGGAAGGACGGGTTGCTCGCGGAGCTCTATGCGAAGGCGCGCTCCTGTCTCGAGGAGGGGGGGATGACCCCCGAGCGGCGGCGCCAGCAGGTCGAGCGGCGGTTGCGCGCGGCGGCGCAGATCGTCGCCGATGCGGAGGGGCCGGGGGCGATCGAGGAATTCGTGGCCGGCCTCCCCGAGCGCTATCTGCTCACCCACCCCCCCGAGACGATCGCCGCGCATGCGATGATGGCGCGACAGCTCGGCGAACGCGCGGTGATCACCGCCTGGCGCACGGTTCCGGAGCGCGGGGTAACGGAGCTCTCGCTCGTCACGCGCGATCGCCCGGGGCTCTTCGCCATCATCGCGGGGGTCCTCTCTGCAAACGGCGCGAATGTCGTCGACGCGCAGGTGGCGACCAGCGCGGCCGGGGAGGCGATCGATCTCTTCTGGGTGACCGATGCCGAGAATCGGCCGCTGGATGATCCGGCGCGCCTCGAACGGATGCGTCGCGAGATGGACGACGTGATCGCCGGCCGCCGCCCGCTCGAGGCGGTGTTGGGCGGGCGCCTGCGCGATCGTCTCCTCTCCGCGCCGGCGCGCCGGCGCGGTGCGATCGTGACAGTCGACAACGACGTCTCGGCGGAGGAGACGGTGGTGGAGATCCAGGCGGACGATCGACGCGGCCTGCTCTTCGCAATCGCCTCTCGCCTGCACGAGCTCGGGACGGCGATCGATCGGGCGCGGATCACGACGCATGTTGACCGGGTGATCGACGTCTTCTATATTCGGGATGCGACCGGACGCAAGATCGATGCGAAGGAGCGCCTCGAGGCGATCCAGCAGGGCCTGCGCGAGGCACTCGAGGAGTGATGCGAGCATGATCTGGTACATCATCGCAGGCATCTCGTTTGCCGCGGCGCTCGCGCTGCTGATCTGGACGCGCCTGCAGGATCGGCGCTATCTGCGCAGCAAGACCTCCGATGCGATGCGGCCGGATATCCGCGAGGAACTGGAGCAGGAGCGCACGGAGGCCTACGAGCGCCGCGAACGCTTTCACCGGGCGCTCTCGGAGGCCGAGACGGACGAGCAGAAGGGGGAGTGAGCGGCATGGGGCGTCGGATCACAATCTGTCGTGAGGAGGGCTGCAAGGATGCCGCCACCACGGGGGGATATTGCCGCCTGCACTATTTGAAGAACTGGCGCCGCATCAAGCGCGAGAAGCGCGCGCGCGCCGCGAAGCGACTCAACGCCTACGTCGAACGCCTGATTCGGAAGAATCCGGAGGGCTACCTCGACGACATTCGCCGTGATCTGCGCGAGGGCCGCGTCGAGGAGCTCAACTTCGACGAGGGGGGGGAGGTCCTCCTCGACGAAGCCGCCTACGACGAGGAGCTCGACGAGATCCTCAAGGAGCTCAAGATCGAGAAGGGCTACTGACCGTTCCCGCCCGTTCGTTCCGCCTTCCGTTTGAGCACCGCCTGAATCGCCCGTTCCTGATCGGTGTTATGCCTTCCTGCGCAGCGGGATCCAGATGAGGCAGTAGGCGACGACCGCGAAGACGATCAGCGAGAGCCAGCCGCCGGAGCTTCCGAGGATCGAGAGCTCCTCCACGCCGAAGAAGAAGTCGGTGAGCGAGGGGATGCCCAGCAGCACCAGCCCCGCGAGCAAGACGCCGGTCAATGCTTCGCCGGCGATGAAGCCGCTGGCCAAGAGAATCCCCGGACCCTTGAGCCCCTTCTGCTCGATCCCGCGCCGCGCGGCGAGCTTGTCGGCCAGCCACTTGATCACACCGCCGACGAAGATCGCGAAGGTCGTCTCGAAGGGGAGGTACATGCCGACGGCGATGAGCATCGGCGCCGGGGCCTTCACGAGGATCAGCGCCACCGAGAAGAACATCCCCGCGATGACGAGCCCCCAGGGCATCTCGCCGCCGACGATGCCGGTGGCCAGCTGCGCCATCAGCCCCGCCTGTGGTGCGGGAAGCGCCATGTCGCCGATGCCGATGCCGCCGGCCGCGATGTTTCCCTCGTGCAGGATGATGATCGGGAAGATGAGGACGAAGGCGACGACGATCGTGCCGATCAGCTCGCCGACCTCCATCTTCCAGGGCGTGCCGCCGACGAGCTGTCCGACCTTGAGGTCCTGGATCATGTCGCCGGCAAGGCAGGCCACGCAGCAGACGACCGCGGCGACGCCGAGCACCGCCGCGATGCCCGGCAGCCCCTTTACGCCCACCGCCAGCATGACGAGCGCGGCGATGATGAGCGTGGAGAGGGTGAGCCCCGAGACCGGCTGGTTCGAGTTGCCCACGAGTCCCACCAGCCAGCCGCCGACCGCCGCGAAGAGGAAGGCGGTGATCATCATCACGATCGCCGCCGCGATCGCGCCGACCGTGCTCCCGCAGAAGGCGTAGTAGAGAAAGGCGAGCGGGACGATGAGCGCGATCGCCGCGACGAATATCCAGCGGAGATTCAGGTCGATCTCCAGGCGGCTTCGTTCCGCCGCGGCATGCGCATGCTTCGTAAAGATCCCCCGCAGCGCTCCCATAAGCGACCCCTTCAGCCCCCAGAGCGTATAGAAGGAGCCGACGAGCATCGCGCCGACGGCGAAGGGTCGGATGAGGTTGTACCAGGCGGTGTAGGCCATGTCGCTGTGCGAGACCGCCGCGCCCCCCGCGCTGAGCTGCTCGAGGAAGTTCGGGTTGAGGAAGAGGGCTAGTGGAATGAGGACGAGCCAGGCGAGCACGCCGCCGGCGAAGTTGATGCAGGCGAACTTCGGGCCGATGATGTAGCCCACGCTCATGAGCGCCGGCGAGGCGAGCGGCGTCTGGAAGGCGACGCCGCCGGTGTGCTCGATGTTCGCCAGCGGCTCCTTCGCCGTGTTGAAGTGGTGGATCACCGAGCGGGGGAAGTGGACGAAGAACTCCTTCATCTCCTGAAAGATCGCCACGCCGCCGCTGTTCTTGAGCATCTCGATGAGGATGCCCAGCCCCATCGCGCCGAAGACGTACTTCGCACCGCTCTCACCCCCTTGGCCCGCCTTGACGATCTCGTAGCAGGCGAATCCCTCCGGAAAGGGGAGATGGGCGTCGACCACCAGCGTGCGCCGCAGGAGGATGACGAAGAGGACCCCCATCACGCCGCCGATGAGCAGGATGAGCGAGACCTCCCAGTAGTGGAAGGAGGTCCAGAGGCGCTCGCCGCCGACATTGACCATGACGAAGGCGGGGATCGTGAAGATCGCACCGGCCACCAGCGCCTCGCCGACGCTGGCGGTGGTGCGCGCGACGTTCTGTTCGAGCACAGAACCCTTCAGGAAGGGGAGGCGAAAGGCGGCCACGGCGATCACGGCAGCCGGAAAGGCCGCGGCGATCGTCATCCCGGCCTTGAGCCCCAGATAGGCGTTCGCGGCACCCAGGACGATGGCCATGAGGATGCCCAACACCACCGCCTTGACGGTGAGCTCGGGAAGGTGCGTCTTCTCGGGAACATAGGGCTGAACGGATGCCATGATGGGACTCCCCCTCTTCAATAGATAAACGCGCCGTTGACAGGCGTGCACTCCCTTAGCGGAGGGGGGGGAAGCTGTCAAACACTCTGAAGAGACTTGCCTTTTTGGCGACCTGTGTTATGGGACGGCAACCATTTCGAAAGGAGGGAACGATGGCGGCACACGATCAGCAGGCCGTTCGGCAGCTCCTCGATACCTACCTGGAGGCCTACCGCACGCGCGACATCGATCTCTTGGGCACCGTCGTCGCCCAGGACGAGCAGTTCGTCGCCTTCGGGACCGACCGCAACGAGACCTGGCATGGGTGGCCGGCCTTCCGCGAACACCTGGGCCAGCTCTTCAACGCCGTTCAGTCGATCGACTGGGGGCGCGGAAACACCACCGTCCGTTTTTCGAAGGAGGGGACGGTCGCCTGGTTTACCGAGGAGCTGAGCGGCGATTTCGTCGTGGCGGACCAGAAGCACAAGTGCACCTTCCGCCTCTCGGGCGTCGCCGAGCTGCGCGACGATGCGTGGAAGCTCGTTCAATTTCATCGTTCCTGTGCGACGCCGGAGTTTGCGGTGCCGTATCTCAATACGCACGGTGTGCGCTTTGACTGAGGAAGGAGGGGGGAGATGACGGATCATAAGCACGTCTCGTTCGTTCCGGAGAAGACCGTCCTGCCGGAGTTCACCTTCCGGGCCATGTTGCTTGGCCTGATCATGTCGGTGATTCTCGGCGGCGCCAACGCCTATCTGGGGCTGAAGGCTGGCATGACCGTTGCCGCGGCCTTCCCGGCGGCGGTCGTCGCCATGGCGGTGTTGCGCCTCTTCAAGGGATCGATCCTCGAAGAGAACATCGCCCGTACGACGGCGAGCGTCGGCGAGGCGCTGGTGGCCGGTGCGATCTTCACGATCCCCGCCTTCGTCATCGCCAAGGTCTGGATCAAGTTCGACACCTGGACGCACTACTTGGAGTCGAGCGCGATCATGATCATCGGCGGCGGTCTGGGCGTCCTCTTCGTAACGCTCTTGCGCCGCACGATGTGCGAGGAGGCGATGCTCCCCTTCCCGGAGTCGGTCGCGGCCGCGGAGATCCACAAGGCGGGGCGTACCGGCGGAACGGGCGCGCTCTATCTGCTCCTCTCGATGGTCATCGGTGGTGCCGTCAAGATCGCGTCGGGGCTCTCCCTCTTCCATCCGGTCTGGGAGCGCTTCATCCCCTTTGCGAAGTCGAGCGTCGCCTTCATCACGAGCATGCGCAATTCGATCATCAATCTTACTGGTGGCGGCGGCCTGGTCGTCTCGACGCCGTACGTGAGCCCCGCCTTCCTGGGCGTCGGCTACATCATCGGACCGCGGCTCGCCTCGATCTGCTTCGCCGGCGGTGTGCTCGCCTGGGGGCTCTTCATTCCGCTGTTGCTCTACTTCACCGCACCGACGCTGGAGACGGTGTTGGGCTCGATGCCCGACGGCGCCGGCTCGAGCCCGATCGGCTGGAGCAGTTTGGCGACCTACAGCTGGCTCTTCATGGTCCGTCCGATCGCCGTCGGCGGCATGATCGTTGGCGCGGTCTACACGCTCTACAAGATGCGCAACCAGCTCATCGGCGGCATCGCGCGCTCCTTCGGCGATGTGAAGAAGGCAGCCGAGAGCGGCGTGGCGCAGAACCGGCTGGAGAAGGACATCAACTTCAAGGTCATCCTGCCGCTGGTCGGGCTGGCCCTGATCGCGATGGCCTTTCTCTACTACCACTTCTGCGGCAGCGTGCCGGGCGCGGTCGTCTCGGCGGTGGTGCTCGCCGTCGCCGGCTTCTTCTTCGCTGCGGTGGCGGGGTATCTCGTCGGTATCATCGGCAGCTCGAACAACCCGATCTCGGGGCTGACCCTCTCCACGATCATCATCGCGGCCCTCCTCATGGTCGCGGTCGGCGTCTCCGGCGCCTATGGCGTCGCAGCGGCGATCGGCGTGGCCGCGGTGGTCTGCTGCACCTGCGGCATCGCCGGCGACATGATGCAGGACATGAAGATCGGCCACATCCTGGGCGGTACGCCCTGGAAGATGGAGGTCGGCGAGCTCATCGGCGTCGTCATCTCCGGCGCCATGCTCTTCGTCCCGCTCATGATCCTGCACCAGGGCGACATCAACATGGGCGGCGTCGGCTTCGGCGGACGAGCGCTCCCCGCTCCGCAGGCCGGGCTGATGGCGATGCTCTCCGAGGGGATCATTAACGGTCAGATGGCATGGCCGCTGGTGATCGCCGGCATGTTCATGTCGCTGGGGCTCATCCTCATCAAGGCGCCGAGCCCGATGCTCATCGCGGTCGGCATGTATCTGCCGCTGGAGACGACATTCGCGATCTTCGCCGGCGGCGTCGTCCGCTACCTCTGTGACAGCATCGCCAAGCGCAAGAGCTTCAACGAAGGACAGCAGATCCGCGTCGACAACATGGGGATCCTCCTTGCCTCCGGCCTGATCGCCGGCGAGGCGCTGATGGGGCTCTTCATCGCGGGGCTGGCCTTCGCGAACATCGAGCTGCCGAGCTTGTTGCCCGATCCGAAGGCCTGGGTGGGTTACATCATCCTCGGCCTGCTCGGCTTCTACTTGATCAAATTGCCGCTGTCGAAGGCAGGGAGCCCGGATGAGCCAGCACCGCCCAGCGTCATGGACTGATGTCGTCGCGAAACAGGCGATCGACTGGGAGGAGGGCCCCGATGGCGGGGCCGTCCTCCTGGTCCCGCGTTTTCGCAAGGGACCGCTGGCGCGCTGGCTCCAGCCGAAGCTGAAGCGCCCGAACATGCGCGTGAAGCTCGACGAGATCGGCAGCTTCGCCTGGCGGCGGATGGATGGCGAGACCCCGTTCGGGGCGATCGTCGGTGCCATGCGGGAGCACTTCGGCGAGAAGGTCGAACCGGCTGAGGATCGCCTGGAGAAGTTCTACACGATCCTCTGCCGTGACAAGTTCGTCGAGCTCTACAAACCGGCGGAGCAGGCGGGGCGATAGGGACACAATATTCGGAGACGATGGGGGCCTTCGCGTGCGGAGGCCCCTTCATTATATATGTTATCCGACGCACTTGACGGGGTGTCTGATATCTCCTAAGGTACTTTAAAAGTATGGATACAATGCCCCGAAAAACAGTATTTATTAAGACATTCGGATGTCAGATGAACGAGCACGACACGGCGAAGATGCGCCTGATGCTCGAGGGGCTGGGCTATGCGTCGGCCGACACGCCCGAAGGGGCCGATCTCGTCCTCGTCAACACCTGCACGATCCGCGAGAAGGCGCACCACAAGGCAGTGAGCGAACTCGGCCGCTCGCGCGACTTCAAACGCGTGAACCCAGGATGCCTGGTGGGCGTCTGCGGCTGCGTGGCGCAGCAGGAGGGGGCGGCGCTCCTCGAGCGCTTTCCGGGCGTCGACTTCGCCTTCGGCCCCGACCAGATTCCCCAGCTCCCGCGCCTGATCGCCGAGGCGGAGCAGGGGAAACGCGGTCGAGCCCTCGACCTCATAGACGACCCCGCCCGATATGTCTTTCTGGATCAGACACCACTGGGAACGACGAACCCTTCCACTTCGCTCAGGACAGGCGACGAACGACGAACGACGTCCTTCGTGTCAATCATGAAAGGCTGCGACTGCGCCTGCAGCTACTGCATCGTGCCGAGCGTGCGCGGCCGGGAGGTCTGCCGCGACCCGGATGCGATCGTCGACGAGGTCCGTTGCCTCGTCGCGCTCGGCACGAAAGAGGTCGTGTTGCTCGGGCAGCGCGTCAACGCTTATCGCTTTCAGGGACCAGGGATCAGGGTCCAGGGATCAACAACGTCCTTTCCCGAACTGCTGCGCCGCGTCGCGGAGGAGACCGACGTCGCGCGCATCCGCTTCACCTCGCCGCACCCGGGCAACGTCGACGATGCGCTCATCGCGGCATTCGCCACGAACCCCAAACTCATGCCGCACCTCCACCTCCCGGTGCAGTCCGGATCGAAAGCGATCCTCAAACGCATGCGCCGCGGTTCCACGCGCGAGCGTGTCCTCGAGATATGTGAAGAGCTCCGGACCGCGCGCCCCGGGATGGCGATTTCCACCGATCTGATCGTCGGCTTCTGCGGCGAGACGGAAGAGGACTTCGAGGAGACGCTGGAGCTGATGCGTCGGGTGCGCTTCGATTCGTTCTTCGCCTTCCAGTATTCGCCCCGTCCCGGGACGGAGGCCGCGCGTTGTTTCGATGATGATATTCCGGCGGCGGAGAAGGGGCGGCGCCTCGCCGAGCTCTTCGCACTCGGTCGGCGGATCGCGCGCGAGGCCAACGAGGCGCGCGTGGGGGAGTGCGACGAGGCGCTTGTCACCGGAAGCAACCGACAGGAGGCGGGGGCACTCACCGGACGTCTGCCCGACAACCGCATCATACATTTTCCTGGCCAACCGGCGTGGATCGGCGATAGGGTCCCGGTGCGCATCACCGGTGCGCACGACAACTCGCTGGCAGGGGAGGCGCTGCGATGACCGAGACGAAGGGCGGGACGAAGCAGGAGAAGGGGAGCGTGATGCTCGAGATGAAGGTGACCGGGCTCACGATCGATCCCTTCACGAGCATGCCGATCATCATCCTCAAGGACCTCGACGAGAAGTGTGCGCTTCCGATCTGGATCGGCCTCATCGAGGCCTCCGCGATTGCCACCGAACTGGAGCACATCCAGCTGGCGCGCCCGATGACGCACGATCTGCTCCGCAACCTGTTGGGCGAACTCGCGATCGATGTTCAACGCGTGGAGGTGAACGACCTCTCGGACAACACCTTCTACGCCCGCGTCCTCCTCGAGCAGGGGGCGAAGCGGCATGTCCTCGACGCGCGCCCGTCGGATGCCATCGCCATCGCGCTCCGAACGAAGGCGCCGATCTACGTCGCGCGCCACGTGATCGACAAGTCGCGCAAGATCGACCTGGCGAAGGAGGGGAGCGAGCGGGAGATCCAGACCGCCGTGGTGAACCTGCTCAAGCGCC
>CAYPII010000021.1:0-14653 GCA_964410765.1 uncultured Myxococcales bacterium
GCGACCTGGTGCAGGATGATCGCGCGCCGCTCGGCGGCCACATGTGGATCATGGCGCGGACGCGTCTCGTCGCGCAGACGCTTGAGAAAGTAGCCGTCGTGCGGCTCGAGCTTCTGCTGAATCAGCCGCGCGAGCCGGCCGTATTCGTCGTCGAGCGCGCAGGCGAGCGCCGCCAGCCCCAACCGGCGCAGCATCCGCTTCGGCCCCAGGCGTTCCTCCTCGATCTCCAGGACGGTCATCCGTGCCTGCCGAAAGAGCTCCGGCGAGATATCCCCGAAGCCCTGCATGCGCTGTTTCAGACGCTTCGCGTCCTTGAGGTCCATGCGGTTGTAGACGGCGCGCAGCGCGCGCCCCGACAGGCCGCTGAAGGCGATCGCCAGCTCCGAGAGGCCCAAGTCCTCGAAGAACGTCTCGAGCTCCTCCCCCTTGAGGGAGTAGAGGTGCGAAAAATTGTAGCGCCCCTGCCGGCGCGAGATGCCCATCGGCAGGAAGTGGCGTTCGAAGCGGCGTCGGATCACATCGAGGACCGGCGCCGGCACGGCGAACGACTCGACCATGTCGGGGATCGCCTCGCGGATGTGCGGCGGCAGGTGTTGCACGAGATAGCGCACATGCTGCGAGGGCAGCGAGCGCAGGATGATGCCGACGACGCGCGCCGGCTCCTCGCGCAAATGCTCCAGGATCCAGGCCGGGTGCACCTCGGCCAGCGAGCTGAAGTGCTCTGTCGCCAGCAGGTGGCGAACGATGAGCTCCATCGCCTCCGCGCCGCGTTCCTCGCGCCGAAGGACCGCGACGAGCGGCTCACAGCAGGCGCGGTCCGCATCCCCGAGGTGGTCGAGCAGACGCGCCGCCTCCTGGTCGCCACTGCGGGCGATCAGGGCAGCCACCGCTCGCTGCCGATTGTCCGTTGCCTTTGTCATCTTCTGGAATCCGTCATCCGTAAAGCTTGTTCGGGTCACGTATCACGTCGTTACGTGTCACGTCGTTACGTCGTCACGTGTCACGAAATTACTGGACCTGCGTATTCAGGACCGACTTCACCGAGGAGACACCCTGTTCGGCAACCTTCACGGTCAACTCAGTCATCTGCGCGAAGTGAAAGACGTGCGCCTGAACGACCAACAGCTCCTGATTCGAAAAGCGCTTCCCGCTGTAGAGGATATGGTTGACGAGACTGTCCATCTGCATCTGCCCCTTGTTCACCTCGCCGAGCAGATCGAGGACCTTCGCCTCGGCGTCGGGGCGAGATATCTGCGTCACCTCCTCGCCGGGTCGGTAGGCGACCGCATCCCCTTCGAGCGCCTTCATCTGCGTCGTCGGATCGACGTTCGTGTTGCCCACGCCGAGCATGTCGGCGAATTCCGCGCCGGAATCGACGCGGTTGAGCATCTCCTTGAAGGTGGAGCCGCGGTTGGCCTGTTGCTGCATATCGGCGGTCTTCTCGACCGCCTTGCCGAGGGCCTTGTTGTTGAGTTTTCCGATCATCGCGCTGTACGCCATACGTGCTCCTCCACCCCCGCCGTCAGTCGTTATCCCCGCCCTGCGTCGTGCGTTGGATCGCCCGGTTGCGAATGCGCTTGAAGAGGAGCGAGAGGGCCCGGGCGTGCAGCCGTGACGTCCAGGACTTCGAGAGCCCCAGCCGTTCCCCCACCTCCTCGAGCGTGCGATTCTGAAAGTAGTACATCATGATCAGCAACTTCTCCTTCTCGGGAAGCGTCCCGATCGCGTCGCGCATGTGACGCCGAACCTGCATGAACTCCGTTCGCTTCTCGACGTCGGTCGCCTTCGTGTCCTCGACCTCCAGGTCCTCGGAGGCGTCGAGCGAAATGATGTAGATCGACGCGAGACTGTTGACCGTCTCGCTGACCTCTTCGTCCTTCTCCGATCCCCCCTTGTACTCCGGATCGCGCGTGTAGAGCGCCTTGTTCTGCATGTAGTCGTTGGCCGCCTCCTCGAACTTGATCTTCGCGTAGAGGGTGCGGGGCAACCAACCGCTGCGGCGCAGCCCGTCATAGATGGCGCCCTTGATGCGATAGTAGGCGAAGGTCTTGAAGTCGACATCCTGCGAGCTCTCGAAGCGCTTCGCCGCCTCGAGCAGGCCCAGCCGCGCGTTGCAGAGGACCTCGTCGTAGTCGACCGCGGACGAGAGGCTCTGGCAGACGCGGTTGGCGATTGACGCCGCATAGGGCATGTACTGCTCGATGAGCGCGTCGCGCTCGCGGAGCTCCGCCAGCTGCTTCTTCGTGAGGTGTCGCCCTTCATGCGATTGCCTCGCTGCCTGGGTCGCCGCCTTCGCCTTGCTGGTCGCCTTGCTGCGCGCCCGCTCCTCCAACTCCCGGCGATTCGGCTTGTTCCCCTTTGGCGCACTCTTCGCCATATCACTCCCCCTTTGTGGTGCTACCCGGGGGAAGAATATGCAGAAAACATGCCAGGATCCCGGTCGGGGGAGCCCAACAATGGCATAGTGATTTCAGAAGGTTACGATCTCGTGCCCACTATGAACCGGGGCGATGTGGGTACAAAAGGGAAGGATTTGGGGGGCAAAGTCACCGGTTTTGACGCCGGTCGCTCACCCCACCGAAAAACCGCGTCGGATCATCTCCTGCGCCAGCGCCAGGCGCATGCCGTCACCCTCGACCTCGGTGATCATGCCGCTCTTCACGGAGGTGTCGACCGCCTCCTCGACCGCCCGGCGCGCCTTCGGCTGGAGGCGTTCGGCGTACTCGTGCCCCTTGGCCGCGACCAGCTTCTCGAGATGAGCGAAGACCATCTTGGAGGTCGGCGGCGTCGAGCTGCGCTTGGCAAACCCCTGCAGCGCGAGCTCATCCTCGAACGAGGGGCGCGCATCCGGCTCCACGGGGGCGCCGTATTCGCGCGTGCCCGCATCCGGGGTCATCCGTTCCTGTTGATGGGTTTCGATCCGGCGAACAGCGTCAAGATTTCCACGCACCTGCGGCATCCCCACCCTCCGATCAGAGCTGATGCGCCATATCGTTCATCGCTCCGCCACGAGCGTCCAGGACCTGCATAACCTGTTGGTCGCTCGCAGAGAAGTCGAAAGCGGCTGGCTGCGGCCCGTGGCCGCCGTGCATCTCCATGCCCGGAAAGACGACCTGTGTGGTGCGCTCCCGCTGCATCTTCTCAGCCTGCTTCGCGTAGGCGCGCTGCTGGACCTGATCGCCGATCGCGCCCACGCCGTACATCCCGGCCGCGCCGATCGCCGCGGGCGGAAAGACGAACGAGAGCGGCATCGCGACCGAACCGAGGATCTTCCCCATCCCGGAGAGAAAGCGTCCGAAAGCTCCCGGCTTCTTCTGCTCACGGGCGTGGGGATCGACCCCCTGCACCATGCGCATCTCGAAGCGAACGAGATCCGGTTGGACCGTATTGAGCGCCACAGAAACCTCCAGCCGTCAGAGTCCCCCTCCATGGCTATTATCGGCCGATCGCCCCCCGAAAGTTGCTTTCCGGGCCCCCGTCACGAATAAAATAATACCATGCATTTCAAAGGTTTACAAGATCGTCAGAATTCTTCCGGCGGAATGGGCCCACCGCCCTCTCCCTCGCCGATCTGTGGCGGGCCCTCCTCAAGGAGCTCCCCCTCGATCGCCGGGTGCTCCCCGGCCGGACGGCTGAGCGCCGCGAGCGTGCGCCGCATCCGCGCCCCCTGGACGATGACGATGATGAGCGCCACGGAGAGGATGACGAGGACGACGAAGAAGATGAGGAGGTAGAGCTTTAAGCGCTCCTTCGAACCGGCGTCGAGCGTGAGCCCGATGATCTCATGCTTCACCCCAGGCGTCGTCTCCATCGCGGCCGGCGGAAGGCCCGGCGCGCGCGACGGTGTGACATCGACCGCGGGCGCGAAGGGGACGTCGGAACCACGACGACGCACCGCATCACCCTCGCCCTCCTCGACCGGGATGTAGCTGAGAATGACCGTCACGTCGCGCGGGTTCATCCCCTCGACCGCGTTCGCGACGAACTGCTGGATCTTCGGCTCGGTGATCGCGTCGTCACCGAAGGCCCCCGGCTTCGCGCGCACCACCACCGAGGCGGTCGGGCGCTGCCGCTTCTGCGCCTCGGCGCCGGCGAATTCATCCTTCGTCGGGACGTTGAGGACGACGTCGGCGTCGATGATGGAGGGAAGGCGCTCCAACGAATTGATGATCTCCCCCTTGATGGCGAGCAGGTAGCGCGCCTTCTGTTCGTCGGGGGTCGGGATCAGCCCCTTCTCCTTGTAGACGCCGGTGAGCCCCAGCTCCTTGCGCCGCGGGAGACTGTGCTTCACCAGCAGCGAGCGGGCTCGCACCATCTCATCCTCGGGGACCTCGATGGCGTAGGTGATCTCGTTCTGCCGGACGATCTCCTTCTTCTTCGCCTTGACGCCGTTCTCCGCGAGGAGGACGAGGATTTCGTTTGCGTCCTCCTCGGAGAGGTTCTTGTAGAGCTCCACCCGGCTGCAGCCGGCGGCGAGCAGCCCGATGCAGACGACGGTGAAGACGATGCAGCGCATGCGTGTTCGCATCATTTGGCCTTCCCTTTCGGCTTCCGCTTCGCCCCGCCCTTCTTCTTCGCTCCCTCCGGATCGAAGCCCGCCTTCACGGCATCCATGAGCGCCCGCGCGAACTCGCCCGCCCCACCGCGATCGGCCTTCGCCACCGCCGCGAGGAGCTCGAGCCCCTTCTCGCGCTTGCCGGAGAAGAGGAGCGCCTCGCCCTTGTAGACCTTGGCGTAGAAGCTCCCGGCGTCGATCTTCAGCGCCTGGTCATAGCGCTTGATCGCGCGATCGAGCTTGCCCTCACAGAAGTCGACGTTTCCGAGCGCCACGAGCGGGATGTCGCTCTCGGGCGCCAGGACGGTGAGCCCCTCGAAGAGGGCGCGCGCATCCTTGAAGCGGCGCATGCCGATGAAGATGTAGCCCGCCTCCATCATCACGCCCAGGTGTTCGCGTTCGAGTTTGATCATCTTTGACCCCTCGCAAGCAACGCGAGAAACGCAAGCAACGCAAGCAACGTCTCCTTCAGCGTTGCTGGCCTTGCTGGCGTTGCTGGTGTTGCTGGCCAAAATTAAAACCGCGGATTGCATTATAGGCAATCCGCGGCAGAATTCCAGAATCATCTCAGCGGCTCTTATCCTCGGGCCGTGAACTTCTCGATCATCGCCATGCGGGCACGGTGGTCGGCCGAAAGGATATTCGACTTCGTGTTCCACCCCTGCATGTTGCTCTGCATCACCGCCTGCAGCTCGAGGAGCTCCAGGTTTTTCTGATTCATCGTGTTGACCATGTCCATGTGGGTGAAGCCCTCGGTCCCGGCAACGACCGGCGCGTTCGGGTCGAGGGAACCGAGCGAACCGCCGGTGGAGGCATACTTCATCCCGCCGCCGTAGCCGCCGGCAAAGGAGGGCACGCCGCCCGCGTAGCTCGCTCCGCTGTAGCCGCCGCTGACCGCATTGGTCGCGTTGACGCCGGAGAAGGCCGCGGAGAGGACCGCCGCCGAATTGGGGCTCGCATACATGTTGCCGGCGGTCATCGCCGTCGGCGACATCGCGCTCACCGCATCCAGC
Organism: uncultured Myxococcales bacterium; assembly: GCA_964410765.1. Classification (GTDB taxonomy): domain Bacteria; phylum UBA10199; class UBA10199; order 2-02-FULL-44-16; family JAAZCA01; genus CAYPII01. The sequence goes on from CAYPII010000021.1 coordinate 5,569, forward strand.
ATGGCATCGAAGTTCGAGGAACTCCCATAGGCCTTGACCTTGGAGCCCTTCGTGCCTTCCTTGATCGCGAGAGGATTGACCTTTTCAATCGCCATAGTTGCTTCCTCCAGGGACTGCTCCCTCCAATCCTATTATCGTCCCCGCGGGAGCCCGAAGTTGCGTCTTGCCCAAAATCGGTGCGCTTTTTCGGGCGACCTTCTATCATACCGAAATAATTGCAGTATTAAGATCTTCCGGGCAAAAAAAACCCCGGCGGTCGCCGGTTATTTAAAAATGTCACATCGGGGAAGGGTTCAGTGCTTCGCCTTCTGGCGGTTCTGCGCCTCCTCCTGGAGGCGGTATTTGATGGCGAGGAGCTCGCGGAAGAGGTCCATCGTGAGCTCCAGCGCCTTCATCGCCTTGCGCGCATCCTTCTGCTTCTTGATGCTGCGCTTTGTCCGGGCGATCTCGTCGAGCTCCACATAGGCCTGCTCGAAGGCGGCGTTGATCCCCTCGAAGTCCTCTGTGTCGATCAGGCGCTCGACGGCCGGATAGCCGGTCTGCCCATACTGGTCCGCGGCGTCGTTCGTGCGCTTTGGCATGCGGCGAAGATAGCAGATCGGCGGGAGGGGTGCAATCCCTCCCCCGCCCCTTGCACTCCTGGCGGGAGGGCGATAGGGTCGCCCCTCCCGAAAGGAGCAGAAGCATGCGCGCACGCCTCCTCCCGTTCATCATACTGCTCGCGTTCGTCGCCGGCTGTAACGCGATCCATCCCTTTCTCTCGCAACAGGCATTCGAATCGGCAGATGCAATCGCCCCGCCGCCGATGATGCGCATGGCGCTTCAGGGCGCACCGCGCGAGGCGCCGAACCGACGTCGCATCCAGCGCAGCCGGCTGGCCCTGCAGGTCGACGACATCGCCGTCGCCGCCGAGCAGGCCCGCGCCGTCGCCACGGGGCTCGAGGGCTTCGTCACCGACCAGCGCTTCTCCGAGGACGACCGCGGCCGCAAGGTGACCGACATCACACTGCGCGTGCCGGAGGCGCGCCTCCCGAAGGCACTCGCGGCCCTCACGCAGCTCGGACGCGTGCAGGAAGAGGAAACCCGCAGCGAGGATGTCACCGAGGTAGACGCAAACCTCGACATCCGCCTGGAGAACGCGCGCCGGCTGGAGAAACGCCTCCTCGCCCTCCTCGAGAAGCGAACGACGAAGGTCGAGGAGCTCCTGGCCGTGGAGAAGGAACTCGCGCGCGTGCGTGGCGAGATCGAGACGATGGAGGAGCGGAAGCGTTCGCTGGACGACCGCGTCGCCCTCGCCACGATCGAGGTGCACCTGAGCGAGCCCCCCGGCTGGGGCCGCGGGATCTTCAACCCGATCAAGGGGGTGCTCCAGCGCGCGCTGGGCGCCTTCGTGGCCTCGCTGGCCGCGCTCGTCGTCATCACCAGCGCGGCGGTCCCCTGGATCGCGGTGCTCATCCTGGGCGTCTGGCTCTCGCTGCGGTTGCTGCGCTGGTGGATCCACCATCGTCGGGAGATCCGCGCAAAACGGGGCTCCAAGCACGACTGAGTGCATTTCCCCGCATTCTGCCAAAAGCGCCATTTTTCCCTTCCGCTGGGAGGGGGGCTATGGTAGGGCCTCCCCTTCTTGACAATTCATCCCGGCAGAAGAAGGAGGACGCGTATGGCAACGGTGGCACTGGACAACGGCACGATCAACGTCTCGCGCACGAAGGAGCTCTGGGTCATCACCCCCAACGAGGTGGGGACGGTGGCCAAGGTGACCTCGTCGCTGGCGGAGGCAAAGCTCAACATCAAGGCGATGTGGGCGGGCGCCGTGGGCGATCAGGGGAACTTCTCGATCCTCACTGACGACAACCGCAAGGCGATCAACCTACTCAAGCAGGCGGGGCTGCCCAAGGTCGTGGAGCGCGAGATCGTGATGGTGGAGGTCCCGAACGAATCGGGCGTCTGCTGGGAGCTCGCCCAGCGCATCAGCGAGGCGGGCATTGACATCAACTACTGGTACGTCACCGTCGACGGGCCCAATGCGATCATGATCATGTCGACGAAGGACGACGACGAGGTGCTCAAGATACTGCAGTAGGCGCAAACAACGGAACCAACGCCAGCAACGTTTCAATCATAAAAGAAGGGCCGACGGGATGAAACCCGCCGGCCTTTTCGTTGCTTGCATTGCTTGCGTTTCTCGCGTTGCTGGCGCACTTGCCTCTAGCGCACCGCGCTCAGCTGCTTCCGATAGGCCGCCTCGCCCTTCCGATCGCCCAGCGCCTTCGCCGCCTCGATGAGGGCGACGAGGTTCGCCTCCACGCGACGCTTGAGCTTGAGCTGTGCGTTGATGAAGAGGGCCCGGTCCAGAATCTCCCGCGCTTCGGCGAAGCGCCCCATCCGCATCAGGACCCCGCCGATGTCGCCGAGGTCCGAGGCGATTCCCACGGCGTACTCCACGAGCTTGTCGCGCTCGAGCGCCTGGCGATAGGCCGCCAGCGCCTCCTCCCACTCCCCCTGCCGTTCGCGCAGGCGCCCCATGTTCTGCAGGACCACCGCGGCCAGGCGATGGCGCTTGAGCGCCTTGGCCGTCTCGAAGGCCGTGTGGAAGCTCGCCTCCGCCTCGACGAAATCGCCCAGCCCCAGTTCGGCGAGCCCGCGGTTGTTCTCGACGGTGGCCAGCCCCAGCTTGTCCTGCAGCTCGCGGTTGAGGCGGCGCGCCTGCTCGAGGATGACGAGCGCGAAGGAGAAGTTGCCCAACTCGATGTGGACGCTGCCGAAGTTGTTGAGATTGGCTGCCATCCCGCGCTCATGCCCGATCGCCTCGTTGATCGCATAGGCCGCCTCGAACTTCTCGGCGGCTGCATGCCAGTCACGCGCCACGAGGAAGAGCTGCCCCAGATTGTTGAGCGACTCGGACTCGCCGGGGCGATCGTCGATCGTCTTCGCGAGCAGGCGCGCGCGGTCGTAGTACTCCGCCGCCGCCTCGTACTGCCCCTGATAGTAGAGCTCGTTGCCGCGCAGTGTGAGCTCCTTCACGTCGCGGTGGACCTCCCGGACGACGTCGGTGCGATGAGCACAGCCCACCGCGCCCATCGCGATCACCAGCCCCAGGATGACGCCCCACCGCTTCATCGCGCCCGCCCTTCATACTGCAGCGTCGAGTCCTCCTTGAGGTACTGTTCGATGTTCCCCCGCAGGAGGATGCTCTTCTGCAGCGCACGGATGACCCGGTTCGCCTCGCGCAGCCCGCGGCGCGCCTCGATGATGGCGTCGCGAATGTCGGGACTGGCCGCGTCGAGCGAGTCGAGGACGCCATCGAGATGCCCCACCGCCGAGGAGAGCTCGTCGAGCATCGCCGGCCGGCCGGGCTTGGCCTCGAGCCCCTCGACGATCAGTTTCGTCGCCTCGTTCGTGTTGGCCAGCGCCTCCATCAGGTCGCCCTGCGGGTCCTTAAGCTCGGCGATCAGCTCGTTCGCGTTCCCGATCAGGGCATCGAGGTCGCCTCCCCCCTCGACGCGCGAGGGGATGAGCCCCCCTGGCTCGATGGCGGCAGCGCCGGTCGGCCCGGGCGCAATCTCGACGCCCGCGGAGCCGACGATCGGCATGACGAGCTTGGCCATGCTCTCGGCGCGGATGCGATCGGCGTACTCGGAGAAGACCTGCAGGTCGACGCGGACGCGGTTCTCCGGTGTCAGCTGCACGTGCTGGATCTTGCCCGCCTCCAGGCCGTTGATCGTCACCGTGGAGCCGGCGGCGAGCCCCCCGCCGGAGGCGAAGAAGCAGTGATAGGGGGTGTAGGCCTGAAACCAGCGCTGGCCGCGCGCGACCATCGTGAGCAGGACGATGACGAGGATCACCGTCAGGAGGAAGAAGCCCCCGACGATCTTCTGCAGATGACGAAACTTGAAGTGCATAATCGCGACCCCTACCGCTGTCATCCCCGAATGTTCTTATCGGGGATCCAGAAAGCAATTCCTCAGACTGGATTCCCGCCTCCCCCATGCGGGAATGACGGCAAAAAAAACGTCGTCGCTATTCTTACGACGCCCGCGGGCAAAGATCAATCGGGAAGCCGGTCGGTGCGCTCCGGAAGCGTCACGCGCCCGTCCGCGCCGATCAGCGCCACGCGGTCGCAGCGCTTCAGCAGCGCGCGGTCGCGCGTCACCACCGCCTGGACCGCGCCGGCGTGGCGCTTCTCCGCGATTGTCTCGCGGACGAGCTGTGCGAAGTCGTCGCTCGCCTGCGCCGTCGGATCGTCCCAGAAGAAGGCCTCATCGCCCGCCAGCATCGCACGGACGAAGGAGGCGCGCCGCCGCAACCCCAACGAGATCGTCGCGGGGAGCTGTTGCCGGTAGCGCGCCAAATCCAGGCGATCGAGCCAGCCCTCGATGCGCTCCCGCAGCGCGCGCTCCGAGCACTCCTCGTGGTAGCGCAGCGGGAGGGCGAGGTTGTCGAAGATCGTCCTGTTCGCGATGAGCGCCGCCTCCTGGAAGTCGAAGCCCATCCGCCGGCGCAGGTCGTTGCGCTCGTGCTCGGAGAGGGCCCAGACGTTGCGCCGCTCGATCGTCACCCGGCCGCGCGTCGGTTCCAGAAGCCCCGCCAGGAGCTTGAGCAGCGTCGACTTGCCGCCGCCGACCGGACCGGCGATTGCGACGAGTTCGCCGGGGCACAGGCGCAGCTCCACGTCGCGCAAGAGCTCCCCGCCCCCCTCGTAGCCAAACGCCACCGCTGTCAGTTCGATACCGACGTCCATCATGCCTCCGGGGACACAATACTTTTTTCTGAATATACGTATTTCTATACAATCATGCTGCCACTCGCCTCAGAAAAAAGTTTTGTGTCCCCCGTTTCCTCCTAGAGAAAGAAGAGCGCCGTGACGAGGATGTTGATGACGAAGCAGAGCGAGATCGAGAGGACGACCGCGCGGGTCGTGACCTGCGGGATCTCGGTGAACGAGACGCGCACGGAGAAACCCCGCCAGCTGCAGACGAGGGCGACGATGACGCCGAAGAGGAGGCACTTGATGCCGCTGACCATGACGTCCCAGAAGCCGAGCGATTGAGACAGGTCCGCAACGAAGGTGCTGAAGGGGTAGTCGACGATGAAGCGCGCGAAGAGATAGCCGCCGAAGAGCGCCACGACGTTGAAGTAGAACGAGAGGCAGAAGATCGCGACGGCCACGCCGACCAGCCGCGGGAGGACGACGAAGCGCAGCGGATTGATCCCCATCATCTCGAGGGCCTGAACCTCGTGGTTGACCATCATGTAGCCGATCTCGGTGGAGATCGCCGTGCCGGAGCGGCCGATGACGATGATCGCGGTGAGGATGGGAGCGAGTTCCCGCACGACGACGACGACGAGGATGGTGCCGACCAGCCCCTCCCCGCCGACGCGCGGGACCTGCGTGAAAACCTCGAAGATGACCGCGCCGCCCAAAAGCAGCGCGATGCCGGTGACGATCCTGAGCGCCTCGACGCCGGTGAAGAGGATCTGGCGCAGGATGACGTCGAAGACCATCCGCGTGCCGCGCCCGCGCTCGGTCGCGAGGACCTTCACCGCCTCCACGAAGAGGGCGGAGAGGTCAAGGACCTGCGAGAGGGGTCGGATAGCGAGGGCCCCGATGCGATCGAGCACGGCCATGCCCCTTTATAGGAAAAGCGGGATCACAAGACAAACCTTTACGCGCAGCAGATGGCCCCTGTGAGCCATCCGGTCAAACAGGGACTGCCTTGAACCCCTTCCCGAGCACCTCATTCACCTCCGCCACCGTCAGGAAGGCGTTCGGGTCGGAGGACCGGACGTAGTGCTTCACGCGCGCGAGCTGGCGCAACGGCACCACCGTGTAGATCACCTTCTGCTTGCGCCCGAGATAGGCCCCCTCCCCGTCCAGGAAGGTCACGCCGCGCTCGAGCTTCTTCGTGATGAGGTCGGCAACCTTCTGCGGCTCGCTGGTGATGATGAAGACCGCGCGGCTCGTATCCAGGCCCGTGATCACGCGATCGAGGGCGATCGAATTGCTCAGATAGGCGATGATCGTATAGAGGGCGACGTGTAGGCCGTAGACCGTCCCCAGGACCGTCACGACGATGGCGTTGAAGATGAAGACGACGGTCCCGATGGAGATCGACCAGCGCTTCTTCACCGCCGCCGCGATGATGTCGCTCCCCCCGTGCGAAGCGTTGATACGGAAGAGCAGGCCCGTCCCCCCGCCGGAGAGAGCGCCGCCGATGATCGCGGAGAGGAGCGGCTCGGGCGCGAAGTTTGCGGTGATCATCCAGTTCGTGGCGTAGAGACAGCCGGACATCGCCAGCGTCCCGATCAGACTCCCCACGATGAAGACACGCCCAACGTACTTCCAGCCAAAGAGGAAGATCGGGATGTTGAAGAGCAGGACGTAGGTCCCGACCTCCCAGTCGGTGAAGAAGGCGAAGAACTGCGCCACGCCGCTGACGCCGCAGGAGAGGAACTTGTGCGGCATGAGGAAGGCGTTGATGCCGACCGCCGTGATGAGCGATCCGACGGCGATGGAGAGCATCGCCTTGAAGAACTGTTTCGGCTCGAAGCGTTCGATGCCGAGCACACGAGTGATCATATCGTCATCCCTTTCGTTCCCGATGGCGATCGAGGAGCCAGACGGCGACCGGCGGCATCGCCACCATCGCCGCCGCGAGACAGCAGAGGGAGCCGATCGCCATGATCTGCCCCAAACTCGCGATGCCCCGGTGGGCCGCGAGCAGCATGGCGCCAAAGCCGACCGCGTTGGCGATGGCGGTGAGCAGCACCCCCTTGGTCGTCGAGCTGGCCATGGCCGCCCGCACCCCGTCGCGGCGGATGCGATGCACCAGGTGCACGCCGAAGTCAACGCCGATTCCGATGAGGATGGGGATGGCGAAGAAGTTGGCCATGTTGAAGGGGATCCCGAAAAGCCCCATGGCACCGAGCAGCCAGGCGAGCCCCACCGCCAGCGGCATGACGGCGAGCAACCCCGCCCGCCAGGAGCGGAAGTCGATGAGCACCAGCAGGCAGATGACCGCGAAGGCGAGGAGCGCGGAGGTCAAGAAGGTCTCGCGCATCAGGCGGCCTGACTCGTAGACCTCGATCGGCGTGCCGACCACCGAGGGATCGGCGCCGCGGATCTCGGTCACGAAGCGCTCGAGCGCCGCCGGATCCCAGATGTTCTCCTTGGGGTAGATGAAGAGCGCATAGCGCCCCTTCGGGCTCACGAAGCGGCCGACGACGTCGTCGGGAAGCGCATCCAGCTCCACCGGGGCGGGATCCATCCCGGAGGCGAGGATCGTGAGGTTCCGGTGCAGGTCGTCGAGGAAGGCCCCCTGGAACTGCCCCAGCCGCGCCAGCGCCTTCTCCCCCGTCCCCTCCAGCGCGGCGACGAGCGCGTGGATGCGCGCCAAAAAGCCCTCGAGCTCCTCAACCGCATCGAGCCGCCCCCCGGAGAAGGCCTGTTCCTGCAGGCGTCCGACGCTGGCGGCGATGCGCCCCAACTCGAAGAGCAGCCGGCCGGCGTCGACGTGCTCCGCCGGTGCCACGAAGGTGACCCCCTCGAAGGCGGGGGCGAGCTCGCGTACGCGCGCGATCTTCGCCTCCTGTTTCTCGGGGAGGATGCGCTCGATGTCGTCGACGCGCCGCACGCTCGGCAACGCCGCAAGCTTTTTCGCCAACGCGTGCGATTCCGGAATCGAGTCGGCCACGGCGCGCGCGAACCAGGTCGTCTCGTTCGAGCGCTCCAGGATCACGTGCTCCCAGTGCACCGACTCGAGTCCACGGGCCTGGAGGTTGAGCAGGTTGTTGTCGAAGCCGGTGCGCGCCGCGAAGGGCACCAGCCCCACGGTGACGACGCAGGCGGCGACGAAGAGGATGCCCGGTCGTCGATAGACGCGTGCGAGCGTGGGCAGCGTGAAGGGGCGAACGGTCTGTAATTGCTGCGGCGCCTGCCGCCGGTCGCGGAGCACCAGCATCGCGGGGAGGACGACGAGCATGGCGGCGAGGCAGAGGAGGATCCCCGAGGCGGCGATGACGCCCAGCTGCGCGATGGCGGTGAAGTCGGTCCAGGTGATCGTGAGAAAGGCCGCGGCGGTGGTGAGCGCGCTGGTCAGATCCGCGCGGCCGGCGGTGGCCAGGGCCTGGGCGAGGGCCTCCTCCAGGGGACGGCCGGCGGCCAGCTCCTCCTGATAGCGCGCGACGAGGTGGATGGCGTATTCGATCGCCGCGCCGACGAGGATGAGCGCGAAGACGATGGAGAGGATGTTGAGCTCGCCGTAGAGGAGGGCCACGAAGCCGAAGGTCCAGGCGATGCCCATGACCAGCGAGGCCATCGCCAGCAGCGGGCGCGAGATGCTGCGGAAGAAGAGGATGAAGATGATGCCGACGAGGAGGAGCGCCAGGATCGTGGCGCGGGTCATGTCGCGGTCGCTCGTGGCGATCTCGTCGGCGGCGAGGACCGGCCGGCCGGTGAGGCCGGCGGGGACATCCGGAAAGCCCTGCTGGACGTCGGCGATCGCAGCGCGGATGCGCGCGAGCGGCTCGGCGATGACCTCCATCGTCGAGAAGTCTTTCGCCGGCATGATCAGCAAAAAGAGCAGATCGCCGTTGCGGTAGAAGCCATCCGGGTCGAAGGTCTCGCCGTCGCCGAAGAAGAGCTGCTGCAGGCGCGAGTCATACTCGGCCTTGCCCTCCAGGGCGGCGGTCATGTCGCCCAGCAACCCGTCGATGAAGGTAAAGCCGGTGGCGAGCTCCTCCTCGTCGGTCGGGGAGACCGGTTCCGCGAGGCGGTCGGCCATCGCACCGAAGAGCTGGCGAAAACCCGTCCACCCGGCGATGCGGCGCACCGCCAGCGGGCCGCGCGCGGTGAGGGCCTCCAGCGCATCGATCTGTTCGGGGGTGAGGAAGAGGAGGAAGCTGCGCTCGAGCGCCGGGTTCTCGATCTTCCAGATGACCTCCTTGAGGTCCGGCATGCCGCGAAGCTTCTCGCCCAGCGCCGCGATGAATTCCTTGGCGCGCGCCATATCATTCGCGCCGTCGGCGACGACGTAGAGGTACTCCTCGTCGCCGAACTCCTCGAGGAACTCGATGTAGCGCTTGT
>CAYPII010000021.1:14663-23711 GCA_964410765.1 uncultured Myxococcales bacterium
GGAGCTCCTCGCTGACCAGATCGTCGAGGTTGGCGTTCAAGGTCAGCGTCGCCGCGGCATAGCCACCCGCGACCAGGGTGAGGAGCACCGCCGCCGCCACCAGCGTACGCGAATGGCGGAGGGCGAGACCGGTGATCGCTTGAAAGAAACGATGGCGCATCGTAAAGCCCCCCCCTATTGCTCTGCGAAGAGCGGAAGCACGTACTCCAGCGTCATGGCCTCAAGATCCCCTTCGTCCTCGAGAAAGGGCGAAACATCGCGCACGATCGCATTCCAATCGACTTCCCTGATACGATCGCCGATGACCGATTTCCAATTCGTCTCATCAACTCCCTTCACGTTCCACTCCGTCTGCCGCAGGGCTGCGTTGAGCAGGTTGAAATTCGGCACGAGCTTCGGATGGCGCGTACGATACCAGACGAGATCGTAATAGTCCCGTCCCTTCACATAGGGCCTTGTCAATACGGCATGAAGCTTCCCGGCAAAGAGCGACGACAGATCGAAATGAACGAGCGCGAGCGGAAAATAACGGTTGATCAGGTGACGTTCCACAACAGCACCCGCCGGGGGATTGCAGTCGACCTCGAGTTTGATGGAGAGGACGCGGCGCGGATCGCGCGATACGCCCACCTCGTGTAAAAGGTGCGGAAATTTCAACCAAATGCTCTGCACCGTTCGTACACTCCGCCATCTTGTCTCCACCGCAATGCCGGAGTCCGTATACATCCGCTCGAGCGCTTGCGACAGGCGATCGAAATCGACCGCTCCTCTTTCCATCAACGAAAAATCGAGGTCCTCCGAGAAGCGGGGAAGATCGAAGAGGAGCCTTAAGGCCGTGCCACCGATGAAAGCGAGCGGGCCGAAGTCATGCGATGTATGGAGGACGCGAAGCGCCATGCACTGGAGAAACTCCCGCATGACGCCCGCGCGCCGATGTGCAGGCTCGCGCCCGACCAGATCCCTCAATCGATCCTTCATCGTCCCATCCCTTCCGTTTCGATGCTGTATCGCTCGATCTCCTCAGCCGCCCGCAGCATCTTCGGACCGCCGAACCGTTTCGCAAAACCCTGGAGGCGGCTCAGATCGAGGGTGTCGAGGTGTTGTAACCGCAGCGACTCCAACAACGTCGCCCCCACCCGCCCAGGCGTCAAGTAGAGAAGGTCGAGGAGCGCCTTCTCCGGCAGCGCCATCTGAACCGGGGTCAGCCCTCGCGGCTCGTGCATCTCAGTGCCCCAGAAGTGCTGCGGTGCGATGTGACGATAGGCAAAGCGCCCGATCGGCGTCGCGATGACCGCCGGCCGTTTTGTGGTGACAGAGGTGATCGTCAGGGCTGCCTCGGGGATCAGCCCGTAGTGACTGAGGGCGTAGTCCAGGCTGATGTACGACGGGGCGTGGAGATAATAGCCGCGACGGAGCTGCATGAGGTGGCCGGAGGCGACCCAGCGCGAGATCTGAACACGGGCCGCCGCCGCATCGCCCGCCAGCGTGACGAGGGATGCCGATTCGATGAACGGCTGATCGGCAAAGATTTCGATGAGATCGTCAAAGTTCATGTCAATATATTATCAATATTGATAATATATTGCAACATATTTCACCACGATACAGCTTCTTGACTGTGCTTCACACGTGTGGTGGCAGGACGATGGCATGGGCCTGGCGAACGAAGAACTTCTTGCACTCCTCCCAGTCGAACGGTTCGAGCATCGTCGGCATCGGTTCCTGTTCGGCGTCGTCGAAAGAGGTCAAACTCTTGAGGATGTGCATCGTGCTCGCGCGGCCGGCTCCATATTTCTTTGGGAGGAGGTCAAAATAGTCCTGGAGGATCGGACCGCTCCTGAGCAACGTATAGAGATCGACGAAGTCCTTGCGGCTCCCTCTCCCCGAGATCGCGATGAGCTTCATGAGCGCGATGTCGCGAGCGTCCGCAACCGCAAGTGAACGATAGGGCATCGCCTTGAAGAGAAAGGGGTCGGCAATCTGAAAGAAAGAGAATTTTACTCCGCCGACGAGCACCGTCAGCGTCTTCTCACCGTCCTGCAGCGTTTCGTAGGGGGGGCCCACCCCTTTGAAGACGGCGTGCAACGCTTGTCGTTCAAAGGCGTCGAGGCGGAAGAAATCAAAGTCCTCCGAGATGCGATGGCCGAGCTGCAGCGCAAGCCCCGTGTCGCCCGCCAGGACCCATCCCTCGAAGAAGGAGGGATCGGCCGTCTCAAGATTCTCTAGGAGCTCCAGACTTCCCTTGAGAAGGACCTTTTCGTGCATGCGATTCCCTCCAGTTCGAGCATGTGACACCAAAAGCGTTCCGTCATCGTCGATGAAAAGCGGCTCGCCGCAACCTGCTCCAGGAACGCATCGCGCCCCAGGACCGTGATGAGCGCAGAGACATCCTCGACATCGCCATATTCGAGGACGCGCTCGACGACCCATTGCGGATAGCGCTCGATGTCATCAAGCACGAGCTTATGGTCCCAAAAGAGTCGTGAGAGGCGCTTGACGATATGAGCTCGTTTTGGCGAACGACGTGATCCCAGCGGTTCGAATCGAACGTTCAATCGACACCCCAGTGCTGTCGCAATCTTGCGAAGCGTCGCAACTTCAAAACGTTGCCATCCACCCTCATACCGCGAAAGTGTCGCCGGCGACGTCCCCACCCGGCGCGCCAGCTCGGCAAGCGAAAGGCCGAGCTCAAGGCGCCGACGCCTGATCTGCGAGGAGATGTTCATCATCTTCGAGGAGCTCATATTATTATCATATATGATAATAGCTAAATTGTCAATTTATTGATTTATATTAAGTATTTACAAAAAAACGGTGAGGGCTCCCTTTGTTGGGCATGTCACATTATCCTTTATAAACAATATATTACACGGACTGCCGTCCCGGGTCGGACAGCCGTCAGCCCCATAACACCTTTATTTTTCTAAGGAAATAGTTTTTTGGGAGAAAGGACGGAGGACTACGGGAGGGAAACGACGTTTGTGGCCGTCTGCGGACCGACGCCCCGAAGGTGCTGCAGGACCCTCTCGGCGATCCCCTCGGCGGTCAGGCCGGAATCGGCGAGCAACTCGGGGATCGAGGCGTGTTCGATGAAGGCATCCGGGTGGCCACAGCGCAGGACGGTCGTCTGAGAGAGACCGGCATCGTGAATGCATTCGAGGACGCGGGCACCGAAGCCGCCGGCGAGCGCGTTGTCCTCGACGGTGACGACCTGGCGTCCCCGCCGCAATTGCTCGAGGATGCAGTCACGATCGAGCGGCTTGGCGAAACGGGCGTTGATGACGGCGGCAGCGACCCCTTTCCCCTGGAGCAATTCCGCCGCGCGGCGCGACGGCTCGACCATGTTGCCGACGGCGACGATCGCCCAGGTGGCATCCGGTGGATCGGCGATGACCTCCGCACGTCCCCACGGCAGCTCATGGACGTCGACGCCGAGCGGAACGCCGAGCGCCCTCCCGCGCGGATAGCGAACGGCGACCGGGCCTTTCGCCGACAGGGCGCTGTGGAACATGAGCCGAAGTTCCTCCTCGTCCTTCGGCGCCATGACCGCGAGGTTCGGGATATGCGTGAGATACGAGAGGTCGAAGACGCCGTGATGCGTCGGGCCGTCCTCGCCAACGACGCCGGCGCGATCGATCGCGAAGACGACCGGAAGATTCTGCAGACAGACGTCGTGGATGATCGCGTCGTAGGAACGCTGCAGGAAGCTCGAGTAGATGGCGACGATCGGCCGCAAGCCCCGCGAGGCAAGCCCGGCGGCGAAGACCGCCGCGTGCGGCTCGGCGATTCCGACGTCGTAGTAGCGCCCCGGGAAACGGTCGCGGACCTTCTCGAGCCCCGTCCCGGAGGGCATCGCCGCCGTGATCGCAACGACGCGACTGTCGCGACGCATGAGCTCACAGACGGTGTCGCCGAAGACACTCGTATACGTCGGAGCTGTCGTGGCCTTCTTGATCGGCGTGCCGTCCTCGATGGAAAAAGGCCCGGTTCCGTGAAAGCGGTCCGGCTCGCGCTCGGCCGGCGCATACCCCTTCCCCTTCTTGGTGATGACATGGAGCAGGACCGGCCTGGCCCCCTCCTCGTCCGCATCGATGTTCGCCGAGACGTGTTCGAGCGTCTCGACGAGCGTCTCCAGATCGTGCCCGTCGATCGGCCCAATGTAGCGAAAACCGAAGGCCTCGAAGAGACTCCCCGCGAGAAAGAAATCCTTCACGACGAGCGCCGCGCGGCGCGTGAATTCGACGAGATCGTACTCCTTCGTGGAGAGGAGTTTGAAGAGCGTCTTGAAGTCGCGCTTGATCCGATTGTAGGTGGGGTGCGTCAACCCGCGGTTCATGAAGCGCGAGAGGGCCCCGACGTTCTTGTCGATCGACATCTGATTGTCGTTGAGGACGACGATGAGGCGCCTGTTTGGGGTGTGCCCCGCATTGTTGAGCCCCTCGTAGGCAAGCCCCGCCGTCATCGATCCATCGCCGATAACAGCGATCACCTTCCCGGCCTCGCCGCTTATGCGCTTCGCCTCTGCAATGCCCAACGCCGCCGAGATGGAAGTCGAACTGTGCCCCGCCCCGAAGGCGTCATGCTCGCTCTCGTCTCGCTTCGGGAAACCGGAGAGCCCCCCGCGCTTGCGGAGCGATGAAAAGAGGGCGTCGCGCCCGGTGAGGAGCTTGTGCGCATAGGCCTGATGGCCGACATCCCAGATGAAACAGTCCTTCGGGCTGTCGAAGATCTTGTGCAGCGCAATCGCGAGCTCTACGACACCGAGCGACGGCGCGAGGTGCCCGCCGTTGTCGGCCACGATCTCGAGAATGCGCTTTCGGAGGTTGTCGGTGAGTGTCGTCATATTCGCCTCACGATCGGGGCACCTCGTCAATGACGGAAACGATATCGAGGAGGGACTCCGGCAGGAGGTGAACAACGCGTGTGTTCCCCAGCATTGTTTCCCCCTCGAAACCACGATTGATAACGAAGAAGCAATCAGGTTCATAGGCCTCGATGAAGCTCCGCGATGACCTCGATATCTTGCCCTGAGAGAGGGTGGCGCATTTCACCTCAACGCCCACCACTCCCTGTTCGCGCACGATCACGAAATCAGCCTCGGAACCCGACTTACTTCTCCAGAAATGGATCGAGCCACTGTCCAGCAGCTTGCCCAGCTCGACAAAGACCCAGTTCTCCATGACTCTTCCGCGATCCGCGCGCTCGTCCAGAGGAGAGAAGTGGTCGGCAAAGGCATTGCGCAAACCAAGGTCGCAAAAATAGAGCACCGGCAGCGACTTTATCTCAGCCCGTTTCCCCCCCGCATACGGCAAAACCTCAGCAACGATTCCCGTCTCGCGGAGAATATCGATGTAGTTCTTGACGGTATTGTAATCGATCCCGCAGATGCCGCCCCACTCGGTATAGTTCACGAGATCACCGACCTGCCATGAAATGAGCTTCAGCAACTGTCTGAAGGCGCCGACGTGTCTGATGCGAAAAAGGTCCGATGCATCGCGGATGACAAATGCCTCGATGAGATCAAACAGTCTGCGTTCCTTATCGTCGCTCAGCCACACTTCGGGATAGCTGCCAAAACGCATCTGCGCCGCAATCGCTTCAGCAAACCCGGCTTTCATCGTGGCCACCGAGCGCCCCGCGAGCGGAGACGTAATCTCCCGAAGCGTCAGAGGGGTAACATGGAGACGCGTTGCTCGACCAGCCAGAGATTCTCGCGTCTTGGCATGAAGGTGATAGGATGAACTCCCGGTGACGATGATGGGAATCCCCAGATTGAGATCGACAAGTCCCTTGAAGAAAAGTGCGGCGTCTTCCAGGTGCTGTGCTTCCTCGAAGAAGAGGATATCGACATCCCCCGTAAAGTCCCTCAAATCGTCCGCAAAGAGGGCCGGCGATCGGCACCACTGCTGAATGAGGGCCTCTTCGCAGTTGAGATAGAGGACACGTCCATTCCCTTCAGACAGATACTTCCAGATTGCCGTCGACTTCCCCACTTGACGGGGACCGACGACGAGGTGAACCTTCCTGGGATCGCCCCACCGCCGGGCAGCCCCCTTGAGGAACGTGCGTTCGATGAAATGACGGGGAAGCTTTTTCTCGACCTCGTCTTTCCACGATGAGGGCTGTAGGAGCCAAGGATTTAATATATTTATAATTTTTATAGTATCACGATTCATATACAAAATAATACCCTACCATTTATTGTTGTCAATACTAATAGGTAGGGCTACTTGGGGAATATTCCTTGCGTGTCACCGGGCACCTGAAAACCGACATTGAATGGGCGGTCGATCGATGGGACGCGCTTCGGTTATCATATTAACCAAGCGACATGGAGATGATGTATTCTGAATCTTTTCGAGAAATGCCGGTTTTCAGGTGCCCGGTGACACGCCCTGAGAAGTCGATGATGCTCGAAATTCTATCTGCGGGTAAGCGCAATGACCGTCGAGCTGGCGGAGAGACCGAAGCTCGCGATACTCAGTGCAAACCCGGCCCACGCCGCGTTGCTCATCGTCTTCTGTTTGACCATGATCGTGTCGCCCGGATTGACGCGCTCGTTGAGCTGCGCCTTGTGCGTCTTTCCATCGATACCCGTGACCTTGTACTTGTCGGTCCCGCGATCGGAAAGACCGCCGGCCAGGGAGATGTACTGGCTCAGCGTGTAGTAGGGACTGAATGGATAGGCACCGGGAAAGGAAACTCCGCCCAGGACGAAGACGCGATCCTCATACGAGGGATAGAAGACCTGGTCGCCAGGGATCGTCGCCACATTGTAGTCGAACTCCGTGTCCTTCGTGATCGCATTCGCCACGACGACAACGTCTCCGCTGCGGATATGCGTGTGCGAGAGCGCCTCGGTATTGTTCGGCACCTCGAGGACCCCCTTCTCGCCATCCTCGAAGCGGATGACGCGCACCGGCTCGTTCTTCGCCACGGCATTGTTGAAACCACCCGCAAGATCGATCACACTACTCAGCTTCTGCTCCGACTTGAGCTCATAGAGGTCCGGGCGTTTGACCGCACCGACGACCTGCACGACCTTTCCGCGCAGCGGCACGAAGACCACATCGTTGTCGGTCAGATAAGGATTCTGATTGAGATCGCCATAGAGCTCGAAGCTCAGGAGATCGATGTGCTTCGTCCCCCCCCCCTTCCGCCTGAGTTCCACATTCCGTTCGGAACCGTTAAAGGCAATTCCACCAGCCCGCTGGATGGCCTGCGCCACCCTTGTCGAGGCCGGCATGAGATAGGTCCCCGGACGCTCGACCTCCCCCAGGACATGAACGCTATAGCCAGTGCCCATCATGGCCGCTTCACCCATTCTCATTTCCTGTTGTCCCTGCTGCATCCCCGGCATCCCCGGTGTCATGCCTTGATCATAATACTCCTCCCCTGGTTGCTGCCCACCTCTAAAGCTTGGTGCTGGCCCAACGTCCTGCTGCCCAGCTCGCGTATTCATCCGACCACGCGTTCCCTGACCAAAGGCAGGAAATATTGGCGCCAGCAACAACATAGCCACCATGAGGGTCGCAATTATTCGAGAACCATAACTCATTTATCGTGTCTCCTCTTCAAATCAGCACATCATTCATTTCCCGCGACCCCCAGTCGAATACATAACTGCGCTCTTTCAGACTTGAATCTCCTTATCGGCGGGAGTACATAGCCGACCACCTGAAAAGCCAGACCACCTTTTACCTCTTCGATCCTGGCCATCGAGCGCTTAAGTAGAGTCAACTCATCGTTGTATGTACCGCCTTGATTCTACCAATGTAATCCCTAAACAGAGCGATAAAAACCGCCGCGAGAAGAGATATTAAAAAGGTTGCCACACAGATTTGCTTTCTCCGAGGTCGTATCCTCTTTTCGGGGGCTATGGCTGTATCAATCACCTGAAAGGCCAAATCCTCTTTGGCCTCCTCAATCTTTGCCATCTCATACTGCGTCGTCAACAGCGAATTAACTTGCGCTATCAGTTGCTGTCGAAAGAGGAGATATTTCAAATATACCTGCTCTGGTACATCCTCGACGATCATCGCTTTTGCGAGCTTTTTTTCGATATCATCCTTCTGATAAAGCAAATTATTGATCGCTGGATTTTGACCCTCGTCCAGGGTGGCAAATTTTGGCAAATCAGCGGGCAAAGCTTCGAGATCCCGACCCAACCCTACTTCGACATCCAGATCCGCTTCGGTGCTAGAAACGCCTTTCGCCTTATGAAAAGCGCTTATCTCCTTCCCAGCCTCTAAAAATTCTCGACTATTCTCCTCAAGCTGATTTTCAACAAAGAGACGGTTTCGCTTAGCCATTGTAAGGGAGTTCGCATTAATGAAGTTTTGCAATTCATCAACATAGGCATTAACAACACGGGCCGACAGTCTTGGGTCCTCAAACTCTCCTGAAATAACGATGACGTTCTCCTTCTTGTTGTACAAGAACTTCATATGACCTTTTCTCATAGCAAAAACCGCATCTTCCATTGAAGGTTTGTCATCTGGATCGCCCGACATCCAACCACCTGTCTTCGCATCCCATTTGTCACGAAAGAGAATTGGTAAGAGATTCTCCTTACTGATGACATTCTCGGTGAGCGTTCGGCTATTAAGAATGGCCATGAACTTATTCGCATCACTCGAACCTGAAGACATATTAATCCCTGCAAGAGCCGCCAGTCCACCAAGCTTTGATGACAAAGCGGCTAACCCCCCTCCGTTGCCTGACTGAAGAGGAATTATGATCGATTCAGCCCTATATATCTTTGTGAGAACCAAACTTACTATAACAGCAGCAATCGAAGCCACCGCCACAATTCCAATAATCATCTTCCGATACTTCTTCAACACATACCAATACTTTATGAGATTAATTTCATCCCTCTGCCCTGCTGTCCACGCTTTGTTTTTGCTGTCTATTTGTGTCATTATGTTCAGCCTCGTCTATTTTGAAATAGCGATTATCTTTGAACGCGCTGCGTTTCCCATGACCTTCTTATGGGCACCTCTAGAAACTGCGTCTTGAGGTGATCTTTCTCGTGATTTTCATGAA
>CAYPII010000022.1:0-13481 GCA_964410765.1 uncultured Myxococcales bacterium
GACGAGATCGGCGACCTCGCGCAACTCGTAGTACTTCGGACAGGCCTCGTCGTTCACCCCCCGCTGGTAGTCGGCGGGGTCGGGCGGGCAGTTCTCCTGGAGGGAGTAGATCTCCTCGTCGGAGAAGCCCTTGCCGAAGACCGCACCGCACGCCTGCGCACGGGCGCGCACCGCCTGCTTGAGCTTCGGCGTCATCAGGCGGTACTTCACGCCCAGCACGCCGCGGGCGCGCGCCCCCATCACGCCGCAAACGAGGCAGGAGCCGGCGCCGGCATGCACGCTCACCCCCGTCTCCTTGATGTCCCAGCGCATCCCCGCCATCGCCTCGACGGGGTTCATGTCGCGATCGGAGAAGAGCTTGTTGAAGGCCGCGAAGGCGTTGATCTCGGCAAAGAGGTCGATGCCGTGCTTGAGGTGTCCCAGCACGCCGCCGCCGAGGAGCAGTCGGTGCTGATAGTCGATGTTGCGAACGACGACCTTCTTCCCCCCCTGATAGCCGACGTTGAGCGTGAGGTCGACGTACTTCGAGACCTTGCCGTCGAGCGCCACGCGCATGCCGCCGGTGAGCCCCGGATCGCCGACGTAGTGGGCATCCTTGCCGGTCGGAACGGTGACGAAGGGGACGAGCGCCAACCCGACGCGATATTTACAGGTGTCGAGAACGCGCGCCTTCGCCTCGAAGCGCAGGTCGCCGATGTCGAACTGGTTGGAGAGTCCCGGCGCCGGCGTCACCAACGGGTCCTGAAAGCGGTTCATGATGATCAGCGGAAAGTCGATGCCGAACTGCAGCCAGTCGAGCGCGCCCATCGCCGCTACGAAGTCGGCGACCATGAGCTGGTCGATCACGCCGCGCACACGCGTGCCCCCCTGGCGGATGTCGAGCGGGCGATAGCCGTAGGAGAAGATTTCGCCGACGTTGAACTGCAGCTGCTCGAGCGTCTCGGTGCTCTGCAGCATGAGGTAGGGGTTGCGGCCGGTCGCCGGCCGGAAGAAGATCGCGTTGAAGGTCTGCGAATCGGCCAGCGCCGACATCGGCACCAGCGATCCGATTAGGGCGATCGCCGCAACTATCCCGCGCAGATATCTTCTCATGCTTCCCCCAGACGACAGAACGACAGGAACAGTACGAAAACTTTACGGTTTTTGGAATTTACCAGATGGGGGAAAGCCCTGCAATCGCTTTTTCGGACGGTCAGCGGGGCTTGACGATCATCTTGCGCGGCTTGAGCTCCCGCACACGGAAGGAGAAGAGACGGCCGGTGTTGGCCAGGACGATGAGCTGATCGCCGACGATCACCGGATCGCCGAAGGTCCCCTTGCGCACATAGCGGTCGAAGGCGATGTCGCCGTTATCGATGTCGACGAGGTAGAGTTTGTCCTCGGTGGTCACGACGGCGATGTAGTTCTTGCCCGCTGCGGGCGAGGAAATTCCCGGCGTCTCGAGATCCTGCTCCCACTTGAGAAACCCGCTCTCCGGATCGACCGCGTAGAGCCGACCGCCGCCGCTGGCGTAGAGGACGCCGTCGTGGAAGAGGAGATCCGTCGCCCCGCCCGCCTCCGTCGCCCAGAGCACGCGCCCGCTCTTTGGCTCGATGCGGAAGAGTCGCCCGTCAGCCGATGCCACGTAGAGGTGGCCGTCGACGAAGAGCGGCGTCGAGTCGACGTCGTAGACGAGACTCTGCCGATCGCCCAGCTGCCGCGCCCAGACGATGCTGCCGTCGGCCTCGCGGAAGGCGAAGAGCGTGCCCGCGGAGGTGCCGACGTAGAGCAGGCCATCGTAGAGGACCGGATCGGCGGAGCGGCGCACGGAGAAGCCGAAACTCCGCTCGCTCGCATCGGTATGCCAGATCTCGATTCCGCGCTGCCGATCGAGGGCGAAGAGGCGCCCGGAGAGCGTCTGCACGTAGAGCCGATCGCCCACCGCCAGGGGCTTGGCCATGATCTCGGCGTCGAGCTGCAGCTTCCAGCGCAGCGTCCCCCCCTCCGCATCGAGCGCGTAGACGTAGCCCTTGCAGTCACCGACGTAGACGGTGCCCGCGGCGACCTCGGCCTCCGCCTGGATCGGACCGACGGCGTTGAAGTGCCAGGCCTTGTGTGGGGGCTTGGTCCCGATCGCGTAGAACCAGCCGGAATCGACGCCGACGAAGATGCGCCCCTCGGCGACGTGCGGCGTGGAGAATTGATAGGGGCGCTTGTTCCAGATCGTCGTCGGCTTGAGCTTCACGACGCGTCGCCGGTCGAGGTCGAAGCGGCGGCGCGAGCGCATGTAGCGCTTGAGCCGCTGCACCTCGCGCGGACGGTTGTGCGACTCCCAGCTCAGGAAGTGGCGGTCTGAGTCGCCATAGCCGTATGCGGTGCGCGCACCGGCGAGCGCCACGATCGACACGAACAGCGGCAGCACCGCTGCGATCAGCTTTCGAGATGTCCGTGCGCTGCGAGCCACAACAATCGCTCCTCGCTCTCGGCCTTCACCGCGGCATCCCCCTCGCCCG
This sequence comes from uncultured Myxococcales bacterium, assembly GCA_964410765.1. Classification (GTDB taxonomy): domain Bacteria; phylum UBA10199; class UBA10199; order 2-02-FULL-44-16; family JAAZCA01; genus CAYPII01. The sequence continues at coordinate 2,493 of CAYPII010000022.1, forward strand.
CCTCGTCGATAATCTGGCGGTAGAGGGCCGCGGCCTGGTCACGGTTGTCTGCCAGCTCCTCACAGGCCGCCGCCTGCAGGCGGCTCTGGAGGGCAATGCGGTTGTGCGGATCGGCGGCCGCCTTCATAAAGGTCTCGGCCGCAGCGCCGGGATCGCCCGCGGCGATCTGCGCCTCCGCCAAGCGGTGGAGGGCGGCGATCATCAACATCGGGTGATTGCGCGAGCGCCCCGCGAGCTCGCGGAAGAGCTCCTGCGCCTTCCCGTATTCCTGTGCCTGCAGATACTCGTCACCCAGCAGCATCATCGCCTGTTTTCCCGCAGCGGTCCGCGGCCAACGCTCGACGAGCTCGGCCAACTCCGCCTGCCGCTCGGCGCTCTGCACTTCGAGCTGCGCGGCGGCGTAGAGCTTTTCGGCGGCGCTCTCCGATGTGTAGCGCCAGTAGGCGCGCGCGCCGAAGAGGACGATGATCGCAAGGATGGCGACGCCGGCGAGCTCGAGCGCTCCCTTCCAGTTGTGTTTCAACCAGAGGAGCGCATGGAGCGTCCAATCGCGAAATTCATCCCCGGCGTGCTTCTTCTGTCGCGGCAATCGCTTGTAGGTACCGATGGGAAACCTCCCTCATAACCCGTGATTCGTTATTCGTGATTCGAATCCTCTGAGAGGATTCAATTCGTCATTCGTGAAACACAATCAAAACGTTTGGGCGCTCGTAGCAAAGGCCTCTCCCCGTGTCAACTTGCAACTCTTTGACTTTACAGTTTTTTTTGAGTACATCGACCACATGCAGAACCGACGGCGCTGGGCCCGCAACACGCTGCGCTTCTACCGCGCCCTCCTGCGGCGCTCGCCCCGCGTCCCGCTCCCCGCCGGCGCCCCACGCGCGCTCCTGCTCTACGGCTGGTTCGGCCGTCCCGGGACGATGCTCCCCCTCTGCGAGGCGCTGCGTCGCATCGGGATCGCCGCCGACATCCTGCCGATGGGAGGATGGGCCGGCTTCAATACCGAGTCGATCGAAGCGCTCGCCGAACGCCTCGAGTCGTTCCTCGTCCCGCGCTTCCACGGCGAGCGGATCGCGCTCGTCGGCCACTCGATCGGCGGCCTCGTCGCGCGTTTTTATTGCAGCTGCCGCGCGGGTGACCGCTTCGTCCACACGCTCATCATGCTCGGCAGCCCCAACCGCGGCAGCCCGCTCGCCCGAAAGGCCGCCCGGCTCTGCGGCTGCCTCTCGCCGGCGCTCGCCCAGATCACACCGGGATCCCGTTTCCTCACGGAGCTCGCGCGCCATCCGATCCCCGCATCCCTCTCCTGCGCCAATCTCTTCTCCCCCGAGGACCGCTATTGCCCCCCCGCGTTCGCGCGCCTCGACGTCGGCCCCGATGACGATCACGTTCGCAACATCGCACTCGCCGGCGGCGGGCACGTGGAATACGTCGTCGATCCGGGGATCATCGCGATCATTCGGGCGCAGCTGCGGATCGGATTCGAACGCGCCGCGCACACGCATCAGTAGACGAACGGGCGCGCGGCGGTGACAGCGGCGGGCAGGGGTGATGATGGTGTGACAATTGGCAGTCGGCCCTCCACAGCGAGCGCTTCCGGCATATCGATTGCCTCAGCCCCTCCAAACAGGAGGAGGGTCGCCGCATCACTCCTCCCCCCTTCATCGTCGACATCCACAAAGCCGGCAAAGCGTGTGGACCGCCCGGATGCCTCCGGAGGACTCCCCTTCGACGGCTCGTTCGTGGGTGTCCTACTCGTCGATCCACCGCCGGCGGCGCCGCCGCTCACATTTGTCGATGACAGCGCCGGTACCAGTTCGAGCCATGCGTTGTAGCGCTCGCGCACAAGCTTCGTACGCTTCCCGCCACGGAGCTTGCGCGCTTCGGCGATAACCGCCCCCATCTCCTGCTGCAAACGTTTCGGATCGCTCCACCAGAGGCCGATCGCGGTGGGAAGGAGGTAGTCGCGCGCGAGCGCCTCGGCGCCGCTTCCCAGTTTGGCACGACGAATACGCTCATCGAGCTCAACCAGGAGGGATATCTGCTTGCCGGCAGCACGGTTGCCCGTGGTCTGCGCGACCACCCGCCCGGAGCGCCCGATCATCCCCGTGGCGGGGTCGAAACGCAGCGGAATCATGCTTTGCAGATCGTCATCGGCCTGGACGATCGTCACGGCATCGGGCGCGAGACCATAGAGGTGTGCCGCACCGAGGAAGGGAGCAACCATCGCCGGGGGAACGCTTCGATCGTTGAAGAGCGGAAGTCCAGCAACGAGGAACACGCCGATCTCGAAGTCCTCCATGCGCGCCCGATCCGAGCGGCCGATCGTCTGCAGCGGTTTCCCTATCTCGAAGGCGAGAACGAAACGACGTGGATCATCGAAGAGGCGCTCCTGCTCCTCCTCCGCAAGGGCCTGATCATGAAAGACCGCGTAGTATTGCCGGATACGTTTGAGGGCAATCTTCTTGAGCTCCCGCTCGTCGCTCCCGTCACGCCAGTGCATCATCCGTTGAAGCGACGTGAAGAACTTCTCCCGAATGCCCTCCGGATGATCGATACTCGGGAGGCGAACCGTCGCCCCCACACCCCACTCCCGATGTCGGATCACCAGCAGCGCGTCCCCCGGCTGCGGAACGCCGAGATCAATGCGCAGCCCCTGGCCGAGCGCGGACCAGCCATAGCGCCGAAAGCGAACATCTCGGCCACTCGTCACGATGTCGCTCGCGCGCCCGCGCGGCCCCCAGCCGAGGGCCTCGAACTGACGCAGGTTGCGTAGATAATGCGGGGGCTCCGGGAGTCTCTTCACCTCCGGCTCTTTCTCCTCCGGCTCCTCTTTCGGCACAGTCCGCCGCGAGGGGTCGGCCGCGCGATCGACGGCACTCTGGATCGGGCTCTTCTGCATCATGCGCCCGCCGATGCGGAGCGGGGCATTCCCCTGCAGGATCGCCGCCGGCTGACTGCCCAGCGGCCGGACGGCTCCTCCCTCTCGCACCCGCGTAAGGACCTTCTCCACCGACTCGGGAATGATTACCTTCGTGCGCAGCGCATCGACCGCATCGCAGACCTCCGCGACGCTCGCAAACGATGCCATGCGCTCATCGGTGAAGGCAATACCCTTCTCGCGCAGGATGCGCACAAGCGCCTCGACCTGCGATGACACGCCGCCGACCGATTCCGCCATGCCTCCTCCCGCGCGCACAAAAAAAGGGAGCCCGATGCTCCCCCATGAGCTCCTTAGGATATTCCACTCAATTCTGCAAGGTCGGCCTACGTCGCCCTTCCCCGCTTCCGGTGAAAGATATGTTGCCGCTGCAGCGCCGCGACGACCTCCGTGGAGAGCAGCAGCGTCACCGTGAGATAATATATCCAGATGATCATCAGGACGACCGCGGTGAGCGAGCCGTACATGATGTTGTAGCGCTGCATCGAGAAGACCATATACCAGCGGAAGAGGAACTTCGCCACGCTGATGCCAATCGCGAAGATCAGCCCCCCCACCGCGGCATAGCGCAGATGGACCTTTCGGTTGGGTATGATCACCACCGTCATGAGATAGGCGACGAAGGCGAAGAAGATGAAGAAGACCTTGCCGGACACGAACTCGGAGAGCGGAAAGTGAAAATCGTACCGCTGGAAGGCCCCCTCGAGAATCTGCGCCATCGTCGGCAGCGCGAAGAGGAAGGTGACGAGGAAGATGACCAGGATACCGAGCAGGCGCGAGTGCAGGAAGTTGCGCTTGCGCTCCGACTTGAAGATGACGTCGAAGGCGCGCTCGATCGACGAGAAGAGGAGCGTGGCGATGAAGACGAGAAAACCGGCGCCCACCAGCCCCAGCGACGAGCGCTGATCGAGGATCGACTGTAGGTTCGCCTCGAAGACGTCGCGCCCGACCGGCAGGCCGTTCGTAGCGAAGTCGACGATGCGCTCCAGCGCACCCTGCGAGCCGCCCACGAAGGAGGCGGCGATGGAGACCATCATCATCGACACCGGGATGAAGGCGAGCAGCGCGCAAAACGAGATATTCGCCGCGAGGTTGAGGTTGTCGTCGTCGAGAAAGGACTTGAATATCCCGCCGATGAATCGCAGTGCGCGCATATCGTCCCCGTCCCCTATTTCCGCTTGCAGACCAGCCGCACCGGAAGCCCGGAGACCCCCAGCGCCTCCTGAAAGCGCTTCGCGAGGTAGCGCCGATAGGAATCCGGGACCGCCTTCGGCTCGTTCGCGAAGAGCAGAAAGGTGGGCGGCCGCGTCTCCACCTGCGTGGCATACGCGATCTTCACCGGCCGTCCGCGGCTGACCGGCAGATGGTGTTCCTCCAGCGCCCGCTCCAGCACGCGGTTGAGCGTCGCAGTGGAGAGCCGCCGCGAAAGCGCATCCTGGAGCGCCCGCACCCGCGCGAATATCTGCAGGCAGTTGTAACCGGTGAGGCCGGAAATCGGCAGGATCGGCAGATCATGCATCTCGCCCAGGCCGCGGCGCAGGCGGCGTTCGTACTCCTCCCAGGGCGCCTCCTCCTGGAGCCGATCCCACTTGTTCACCAACAGCACCAACCCCTTTCCCTCCTCGAGGATGAACGAGGTCAGGTGGAGGTCCTGCTTGGTGAGCCCCTCGGCACCGTCGAGGAGCTGCAGGACGATCTCCGCGCGGTCGATCGTGCGCAAACTGTGCAGCGCGGTGAATCGCTCCATCTGCTCGGCAACGCGCACGCGTCGCCGCATCCCCGCCGTGTCGATGAAGCGATAGTCGGCCCCGTCGAAGGCGATCTCCACGTCGATGGCGTCGCGCGTCGTCCCGGCCACCTCGTGGGCGACCACCCGCTCCTCGCCCGCCAGGCGGTTGATCAGCGTCGACTTGCCGACGTTGGGGCGGCCGACGACGGCGATCGTCGTCTCGTCCGCGGGCACCGCGGCGGCCTCGACCGGCGGCGGAAAGTGCTCGATGACCGCATCGAGCAGATCGTCGACGCCACGCCCGTGCTCCGCGGAGATCGCGAAGAGCGGATCGACGCCGAGCTCAGAAAAAGCATGCACCTCGCCCTCTGTCGACGCTGCGTCGATCTTGTTGACCGTGTAGAGGACCGGCGTGGAAACCTTGCGCAGCGCCGCGACGATCTCGCGCTCGGCGTTCGTGGGACCGGCGCGCCCGTCGAAGAGACAGATGATGACATCCGCCTCCTCAATGGCCAGCCGGCTCTGATCGGTGACACGGCGCTCGAGATCGGCGGCCGGGTCGAGCTCGAGGCCGCCGGTGTCGACGGCGATGAACTCGCGCCCGCGCCAATCGCCCGGCGCGTAGTGGCGATCGCGCGTCACCCCCGGGACATCGGCGACGATGGCGCGGCGCGCCCCGACCAGGCGGTTGAAGAGCCGCGATTTGCCGACGTTGGGCCGTCCGACGATGGCGAGGATGGGATGCACGTTAGTCCGTTGGTCCGTTCGTCCGATCGTCCGATAGATAAGCGCGCGCTAATGCGCAGTTCACCTTTACCACTTCGGCGTTGAGGGTACGCAGCGGATACTCCGCATCGATCGCGGGGAGCGCCGCGGCCTCCGCCGGCGTGCGCACGACCATCCCCGCGGGGACATATCGCTCCGGCGCGATCGTCACCCCCATCACCTTCGCCCCCGGCTCGATCACGCAGCCGGCGCCGATGCACGCCCGAAAGAGGAAGGCCTGCATCCCGACGAAGGAATCCTCCGCGACGAGGACCGGCCCGTGCAGTTGCGCCTGGTGGGCGAGCGAGACGCGCTCGCCGACAAAGATCGCGTAGCGCTCGCCGTCGACCTCGACGGTATTCCGCTCAAAGGCCTCGCCGTGCGTCTCGAGGGCGTGCAACACCACGCCGTCCTGAACGTTCGCGCAGGCGCCGATGCGAAAGGGAGCCCCCTCGTCGGCGCGGATCGAGGCGCCCGGCGCCACGAAGACCTCCGGGCCGATCTGGACATCGCCGATCACGGCGGCCAGCGGGTGGACAAACGCGCTCCGATCGACGAGCGGCTCGACCGATTCGGGTTGAAAGGGGGTTGCCGGATTTTTTTCGATCGGGACCATAATCGCGCCCCTCTAGCACATTCTTCAGGGATATCAAGGAAATAGGCGATTTCCCCTCCCGGGGTCACGCGGCGATAGGGGACGATTCGTGGGAACGCTTGAAATCACAGCACATTTGTTATACGACGTAACAGGGTATGGGGATGGCCTCCAGGGGCAAAGAAAGGATCTGCCGTGACGGAGACGCGCTGCGAAAACGCTTTCTGTTCCCACCCCGTCCAACTCTTCAGCCGGGAGAACTCCTACTCCAGCAAGCAGGCGGCCGACCGCGGTCAGGCGCCGGGCGTCACGCAGGAGGCGACGATCGTCCTCCCGCAGGGGGCCACGCAGCTTCGAAGCGAATACGTCTCCGTCGATGCCCCCTTCCCGTTGTCGGAACTCCTCAGCTGCCCCCCCTTCCGCGCCAACGGAAGCGTCAACCCCTGCTTCGCCTATCGCCAGGCCTTCGCCTTCGTCGACGGCTACGTGCGCTACCTCGCGGACGTCAATCACCTCTCCCTCGACATGCACCTCGTCCGCGGGATCCTGCGCGGCAAGCCGAAGCGCCCACTTCCCATCCACGTCAACAAGCCGAATCTCGCCAACGCCTTCTATTTTCCGGCGAACGAGGACGTGACGCTGGGCGATGGACAGGGGCGCTTCCTGCTGGGAACCGACGGCGACATCGTCCTGCACGAGACCTCGCACTGGGTGATCGATCAGATCAATCCGCTGCTGGCCGAAGGGTACTTCAGCGCGGGGATGTCGATCCACGAGGGGTGCGCGGACGGCCTGACCGTCCTCTACTTCGACGACGCGCAGCTCGCGGAGGACTACGGCTTCCTCAAGTTCGGTCGCCCCACGATGCACGGCCTGCGCACGGCGAACAACTCGCATACGCTCCGCGATTTCCTCGACGGTCCGAACGGCTCGCTCGATCCGCACGAGATCGGAAAGGTCTACAACGGTTTCTTCTGGTCGCTCGCGCAGCGCTTCGATGCGCTGCTGAAAGAGCGCAATCCGCAGGCCTATCGCAAGGACCCGGCGGCCTTCCGGCGCCGCGCGCTCGACGCGACGATGAAGCTTATCGTCGCACACGTCGGCGAATACCGTCGCCCCTCCCCCGGCTACGAGGATTTCACGCAGACGGTGATCGATGGCGCGCGCGGGCTGTACGATCCGCACGATCCGAAGTACAACCTACTCGCCGAACTCACCGACGGGAAGATCGACCTGGCGACGATCGAACGGGAGATCCGGGCGGAGGCCGACCGGCGCGAATTCGACTGGGCCGAGCGCTTCTTCCGCCGTCCTCCCCCGCCGGCCTCGGTCGCCGGCATCCCCTTCGCGGCGCAGCCGTTGCAGATCGCCAACACCGGCTACCACCGCTCGCTCTTCTACCAGCAGCTCTATCGGACGAAGCACGGGATGGTGCCGGTGTTGGGGCACGGCAAGATCGTGCGCGTCGACCGCCACCGGCAACGGCGCGATCACAACGACGGCGTTTTGCCCATCGCGCCGGGGTCGCTCGACGAGGGGGTGACGCTCCCGCGCGAGCAGGCCTTCAACGCCGCGCTCTCCGTCGTCGGCAGCCACCTGCGCAAAAAGCTCGCAGCGCGCACGGGGACGAGCGCGATGTCCCCCGCCGACATCGAGTTCACCGTCACCAACGCGCTGGTCGCCCTGCGCCGCCGCGGTCCGGCCGCCGCGCAGCTCGCCGTCCTGACGCGCCCACAGCACCAGCGCCGCGGCGATCACCTCCTCGTCACCGAACATCCGCAGCTCGTCTGGAATGTCCAGGAGGGCCCGGTCTCGATCGCCATCGATGCCAAGGCGGCTGTCGATCCGCAGACACGACGCCGCACCGCGAGCACGCTCGCCCTCGCCGTCAGAGGCCTGATCGATTGAGGATTTCCTACACGTCGAGAATCCAGAGTCCGGTCGCTTCGTCGAAACGACGCGCGACCGGTTCGTCGTAGACGGCCAGGTGGATCTCGGCGGTCGGGTCGACGACGCAGCCGCTCCCGACATGCCCGCCGATGCTCGTCCCCCGATGGTCGGTGAGCACCGCATGCGCATGGACGAAGGGGGCCCCCTCCTTGAGCGCGACGTTGCCGGTGCACGAGGCGATCTCCAGCGCCCCCTCGTGCTCGACCCACTCGTACGCTCCCTCCTCGAAGATGCCGAGCCGCGCGGCGCCCAGCGCCCCGATCACCTGCAGCGCGCCGGCCGTCACGCCGTGCTCCTTGACCAGTCGATCGAGACAGGCGGCCAGATCCTCGCCCCGATCGCAGCGCGCCACCATCGTCCGTCGGATGTGATTGTCGCGAATCTGCATGCGCCCCTCCTTCGTTCTTTCCAACGCATACCCGAGCAGCGCTCGGATGACAAGCCCTGCAAAAAAGCCGCGGCATGGCACCGCGGCTTCGCTCTCGTCGTCTCTCCTCTTATGGCTTCACGTTCTCCGATGCCCCGATATTCGTCGCACTGAAGTCGGATTGTTCGCTGATGTCCGCCGCCTTCAGATTCAACTCCTGAAGCATCCCCAGCAGCTGTGCGCGCTTTTTGTTGAGCTCGGCGTCGCGGAACTGCTTCAGGGTCTTGATCCGCTGCATCAATGTCACCGCCTTCTTTCCACGCGCGACCAGGTAGACGCGCTCCACCTCCACGCCGTCGCGCACGGTGCTGCGCATATAGAGGACGCGATCCGACTCCTTCTTCTTCTTCAGCGCTGCAAAGGCCTTCTTGTCGATCGGATCCGCCATCCCGAAGAAGCGATGCAGGAGCGGATCGATAAGATCGGAATACTTGAGCAGAATATCCGACTTCTCCGCCTCGAAGTTCTGGACCGTCTGCCAGACCTGCTCGTGGCCGATGAACGACCGACCTCCGGAGGTCCGCATAAGGCAGCTCTTCGTTTCCTTTCCGTGCTCGACCTCCTTGACGATCCCCCTGCCGCGCGGCTGTGGCACCCAATCCCAGGCGCTTGAATGGGTATCGGCCCAGTCCGGATCGATCTCCTCTTCGCCGGTGATGCCATACTGCTTCGCCTGGGCGACAGCGCGCTCGAAGTAGTTGTTGTGCGTGAGATCCGGCCCGCTCCCCTCCTCAGGCCGCTCCACGACCGTCTCATCCTGGACCAGGCGTGGGGCGGCGGGGCGATAGCGGCGCGCGAGGCGCTTGGCGAGGCGCTCACAGCTCTCCTTCGAGCCGCCGGCGTTGAACTCGCGCCCCCCGTCGATCACGAGTTTGAAGGAGGATGCCCCCTGCTGCTGCCGACACTGCTCGGCAAAGCCGCGGCAGTTCTCCGCCTTCCGTGAACCGGCGCAGGGATCGTCCGACTTCGGAGCACCCTCGGCCGCTCCCTCCTTCGCCGGAGCGCCGACCGACTGCGCCACGCGGTTGGCCATCCGCGCGCACGTTCGAACGTTTGATCCCGCCGGATACGGATCGCTCCCCGCCGGCCGCAGGACGTACTCGCCCCTGCCCTCGGAATTCTTCACCTTGAAGGCCTCATACTGCGGGATACACTGTTTTTGGATATACTCCTCGCAAGCGGCGCGCGTCCCTGCATTCCGACAGCGCCCCAGCAATGCTTTCAGATCGCCCATGTCTCCTCCCGAGGGTCTTCTCCGCTCCCTCTCTTCTTTTCGACTGGAGAGCGCATTCGTTGCGAACTACCCAGCCGGAGCGGTGAAAAAGTGTATCCTCCAGGACACACCCCGTCACAGACCGTCATGGCTACGGGGAGGCAAACATCTTCAGGTGTGATCGGAAACCGCGATCAGAGAGAGGATAAGTCGATGTCCTCGGTATCCCAGCCAAAGCGCTCGATGTCTTCGCGCTGGGCGGTGTGGAGGGTACCGCTGTTTTGCAGATCGATGCGCAGGTCGCGACTGAGGCGCGTAAGCTCCGCGTCGCGGACCTTGCGGACCTGCTCAATCGCTCTGAGAAGACGCTGCGCTTCCTCGCCGCGCGCGGCGATCCGCACCCGCCACTCGCCGGCATCATCCTCATAGCGGGCGACATAGCCGCTCCAGCCGAATTCGATGAGCTGATCGTATGCGTCGCTCTCGAGTTCGTGGCCGGCATCGGCGGGCGCGCCGTCGATCCGATTCGGCGCGTACTGTTCTCGGTAGAGTTCTGTAAAGCGCTGCAGGAGCGGATCGATGATCGCGGCATAGCGCTCCTTGAGCTCCGCCGCGCGCTTCAGGAAGGCGCGGACCTTCGCGGCCGTCTCCTGCGTTCCGACATATTCAGAGAACCGACCGCGCTCGCGGATCTTGATGAGGCACTCCGCATCCTCCTCCGCGATCTCGGCGGAGACGAGGAACCCGTCGCGCATCGGAATGGACACGCGGTCGAAGCGCATCGAGTAGATGCGGATCCATTCACGGTCCTCCGCCATGGCGAGGCGATCGAATCCGGCCTTGCGGACGATCTCCTCCGCGCGCTGGAGTGTACGCTCCTCGATCGACGTCGTGGGGGCGATCGGCACCAACGGGATGAGATCCGGCACCTCCTCCGCCGGTGCCTCGGGTTCAGGGGCGGAAGTCGGCGCCGGATCGGCGGCGGGCGTGCGCCTCCGCCGCGGTTCGGTATGAGCCATGCCGTCCATACGCCTTCGCATATCGTTCATCCGATCCCGCAACGAGAGCTCCGGCAGATCCTCCAGGTGCTCGAGGAGTGCGGCGTCCAGCTTCAGAAGCTCCCGATCGCGCGCCCCCATGAGACGGACGTAGGCATCGTGGAGGGCTTCTGCCCGTGCGCTCCGCGCGACGATCGTCACGTACTCCCCGCGTTCCGTATCGATGCGCTTGTAGACGGGAACGCCCTCATCAAAGAACAATGCTCTCAACTCCTCATCCGTCAGCGATTCATGGCTCCCCGCCCGGAAGAAGGCCTGGAGGAGGCGGTCGATCCGTGGCGTATGCGCCTCCAGGATCGCCGCGCGCCGTC
>CAYPII010000022.1:13491-23138 GCA_964410765.1 uncultured Myxococcales bacterium
CGTCGCTCGTACTGCTGGACGCGGCGCAGCGTCTCCTCCCCGCCGCCGACCGTCCGCGGCGGGCCGGACGTCGGAAAGATTGTGGCCGTACACCGCTTCTCGGATTCGTCACATTCGAGCCGTTCGAAGCTCGCCTCTCCTGATCGCGGAAAGAGCGGAGTGAAGCGCGATGAGTGAAGCCGCGCCCACGCCGGATCGACCGGCGGGAGGGCGTCGATGTCGATGGCGCCGACATCGGCCGGCGCCGCAGGCGGTGGTGCGGTGGACGGCTCAGCGCGTGCAACGACAGGCGACTCCGCACCCGGCTCCGGCTGCCAGCGGTCGGCGAAGCGTCGGGCAAATCGCCGCGCGTTTCGCCGACAGCTTCGCTCGCTGCTGAATGCACTGGTCCACTCCCCGGGCAGGTATTCGAAGCGTTTCCCCTCGCGGCACTGCGCTTCCATGCGTGCGCGAATGCGATCGTATGCACGCGGGGCGATGCGGGCCGCCATCCGTTCGCAGCTGCGCCGTGAGTTCACTTCGAATCGATCGACGTCTTCGCGCTCGGGGGTCTCCGGATCGTCCGCCCGATCCGGAGCGAGGACCTCCAGACGCCAGGGGCCCTCCTCCTGCGCGCACTCCCCAACCAGGTGCTCGCAGAGCCGCTTGGCATCGCCGAGTTCATCACATTTCCGTCCACCGGATTGCATTCTTTTCCTCCTGATCAATCCGCAGTGAGTAAGGATTGGATGACCGCATCAGGCGATCTCCCCGTGCGCATATTGCCAGTTTGCCAATTGCCCTGCTCATCTTGATAGCGAATTGTACCTGTGTAGTTCCTTCGCATATGATTGTACGTGATCACGAATTCATATTGCCGCGCTCCCGGGTACAACTCACCGCAGCGCCGCTGGAGCGCCTGATGCTGTTCGCGCGTAATCTCGACATCGTTCGGCGTCGTGACGCGGAATGAAGATCCCGAAACGACGCGATTGCGCTGGCGTCTCTCTTCGGGCGCGGCTGCCGGCGACGGATCGGACCGTCTTCGTGGTGCTGCCGTTGGCGAAACCCTCTGTCCTTGCCCTGTACGGCTGGCCGGAGGAGCGTCAGGCGAGATCTCTGGCGTCGGCGCTGTATCCGCACCGAGGCGCACCTGCCAGTCGTCGGAGAAGCGGCGGGCGAAACGCGGGATGTTGCGGTCGCTACACGCCCCTTCGCTCAGCTGCGTCCGATGACCGGGGCGCAACTCGACCATCCGGTCCTCGCTCGAACAGCCACGCTGGATGTGCTCGTAGACCTTCTTGTAGGCATCGGCGGCGACCTCCTCGACGGCGGCCTGGCATTCTTCGATCGATGTATATGTGGAGACCGTCACATCCTCGCGGTTATCGGTTCCCGGATTATCCTCGACGCCGGGTTTGCGGACGCCCAGGCGCAGGTTGGGCTGCCCCGCCTGCCGCTCGCACTCCGCCGTGTAGAATTCGATGAGCTCGCGAAGATCGCCTCGTTTCGGTTCGGGTACCGCTCGAGTGCCTGCCATGGACTCCTCCTCTTCTCCCTCCCTCAGAGGAATTTTCGGCAGACGATGCGAAATGTTGTGGAAAGACAAGGAGTTGAACGCAAAAAGCGTTCTCGCGTGAGAACGTTTCGCTCGGAAGTGTCGGACACTTTTGAACGGGGGCCCGCCTTCGCCAAGGATTCGGCGGGGCCTACAAAAACATCAGCCCAGCGAGTCAGCTACGTGACTCGCTGGGCTGTTTTTTTGTGGCGGGGGACGGGCTTGAACCGTCGACCTGTGGGTTATGAATCCACCGCTCTCACCAACTGAGCTACCCCGCCAGACCTTCCGTTCTCGGGCGCAGCCCTATGGCATATCGCCCCCAGCAGTGCAAGCGCTTCATCCCTCCGCGCCAGCAGACGCGCTCTTCCGCTCCCCCTCCGCCGCCTTCTCCCCCTTCTGCCGAGCGAGGTCGAAGACGATGATCCGCGAGCTCGACCCGCGCTCCCAAAAGCCGGGATCCTCCAGCATCAATACGACCAGCTCGCGGCGCTCCCCCTCCTCGACGAGGAGGAAATCGGTGACCGCACCGGGGAGGCGAACGCTGCGCCAGGCCTCGGTGAAGGTGAGGACCGGATCGGGGCGAAAGCCGACGAAGCGCGCGCCGCGCACGGAGGGGCGCCGCCCCACGAAGCCGCCGAGCGTCATGTCGTGCTGCACGGCCACGAGTTCGAAGCCCTTCGCCTGGCGGTCGACAACCGGCGGCTCGTCGAAGAGGACATAGCCCTGCGACTCGCGGTCGAGTGCGCGCCGCTGATCAGCGGGGAGGTAGTTCACACTCCCCCCGTAGCGCTCGCCGCTGCGCCAGAGGCGGCGAAACTTCTTTCCGCGCCGCGCGCGCACCTCGAGTCGCGCGTGCCCGCACTGCCGCACCAGCTCCTCCGCGCCGTCGGCCGGCGGCAGAATCGTCACCTCGAAGAGATCGGTGTAGCGCGGCATCGCCACGCGCCCGCGCTGCTGGAGCTTCTTCCCGTCGAGGACGAGCTCGAAGAACGGGCCGCTGAAGAAGGCCCCGCGGCTCCATCCCTGCCCCACGAGGGCGTTGCTCGGCGGACCGCCCGCCTCGCCGGGAATCTCCATCACGCGCAGCGACCAGGGCGCGTCGGCGATCAGCTGCGTGCACTTCTTATCATTATACTGGAGGACGAGGGAGGCCGCCGTCCCCTCCTTGACCGCCGAGACGATGATCTCGTCGCGCCCATCCCCGGTGAGGTCGTGCGCGAAGAGGGCCGCCCCCTGCGCGATCCCCTTCCAGCCGCACTCTACGCGCTGGGCAAAGCCCTTCGGCGTGAGCGTGCCGATGAGGACCGCCGTGCGCGTGAGCAGGAGCCACTCCTGGCTGCCGTCGCCGTCCAGATCGCCGCGGGCGATCCCCCAGCGCTCCCCGTCGATCGAGGGGGTCGCCCAGGCGTAGGAACGCTCCGCCGCTGCCGGCTCTGCCGTGCCCTCGCCCGCATGCGCACAGAAGGGCGTTGCCAGGAGCAGCAGCGCTGTGGCACAAGGGAGACAGCGTGCGCGTGGTCGAAGCACTCTCTGCAGGAGGGGGAATCTCATGAAGATCACCGTGTCTCAGGCCGATATCACAACCCTCTCGGTCGACGCAATCGTCAATGCCGCGAATTCCCACGGCTGGCTGGGCGGCGGCGTCGCCGGGGCGATCAAACGCCGCGGGGGCGCGGCGATCGAGGAGGAGGCGATCGCCAAGGGCCCGACGCCGATCGGCCAGGCGATCGCCACGACCGCCGGCGAGCTTCCCTGCCAGGCGGTCATCCACGCCCCGACGATGACCGAGCCGGCCAGCCCCTCGAGCCCGCAGAACATCATGGCCGCCACGATGGCCGCCCTCGTCACCGCGCGCGAGATGGGTTTCTCCCGCGTGGCGATCCCCGGGATGGGGACCGGCGTCGGCGGCGTCGCCCCCCGCGATGCCGCGCTCGCCATCGTCCACGTCGTCCGCTCCTTCGCCGACGTGGTCTTCGAGGAGATTATCCTCTGCGACATCAACACGGAGATGGTTTCCGCCTTCCGCAACGCCCTGGAGTCGTCAGGAGAGGGCGGAGACGCCCGTTCCGAGAAACAACCGTTCTAGTTCTCTTTCAGTCTCTTACAGGATACACTTCAAGCACTACATTTCGTGCAACTTTTCCGCTGAACAACCGATAAGGAAGGAGGAGGAGCGCGCATGGGTGAACGCAATGGAGCGGTGCAACGGGCGTGGCCGCAGAAACGGGCCGTCGCCACGACGTCCGGAGATCGAGTCCTCTCTCCGCCGGCCGAGCGGTCTGCTCCCGTCAGCCCCCGATCGCTGCCGCGCTCTGCGCTCTGCACGCGCCCCGAGGAGGCGGACGCCTTCGTCCCCGACTCCGGCATGGATGCAGAGCTCGCCGCGCTGCAACGGCTCCCGCTTTCAATGCGCGTGGAATGCATCAGCCGCCGTTTCGTTGGCCTCCCCTATCGGCTCGACCCCTGCGGCGAGGGGCATGGCGCGATCGTCGACCCCGATCCCCCCTTTCGCTTCGACGCTCACGATTGCATGACGATGGCCGAACATGTCCTGGCCCTCGCCTTCACCGATACTTTTGAGCATTTTCTGGGGAATCTGCAGGATATCCGCTACCGCGGCGGCCAGGCCTGCTACGGCTGCCGCCTCCACTTCGTCTCGGCCGACTGGATGCCGGAGAACGAGCGCAACGGCTTTATCCGCGACATCACCCAGCGCGTCGGCGGCCCGGCCACCCGGACGGTCGAGGCGGAGATCGATCACCTCGAATGGATTCGTAAGCGCACGGATCTGGTGGGCGATCCGAAGATCGCCGCCTTCTCCGACTTCCTGATGCTCGGCGCTGCACCACAGCTCGTGACCGTCAACTACATCCCGATCCCCGCCTTCTTCGAGTGCCATACGGAGTTCGGCATCATGCACGAAGAGATGGTCGCGCGCCTGCCGGAGGCCTCGATCCTCCTGATGATCGACGACCAGGAGGACATCGACCGCATCGGCGTCATCGTCCGGCATATGGCGCTGCTCTTCGTCCCGCGCGACGACGATGGAGGCATCGGCGAGCCCTTCATCCGCCACGGCAGCTCGCGCCACGGCGAGATCTACGACGAACCGCTGCTCGACTACCTCATCAGCCAACGCCCCTACCGCGCGGGCGTCGCGATCCTGGAGATCACCGACCCGCGGAGGGCGCAATAGAGGCATCCTCCCGACAGCCATTCTTCTCATTCATTCTGTCTCCCCGCGCCCCTCCAACCGAAATCGCAACAAATCGGGGCCAGGCACCGAAAAGTTGCGAGTTTCGGATAATCCCATAATTTCCAAATGGTTATATGATTTTCACCATTGACGAGGCCGGAGAAAACCGCTCGCAGGAGAAAGTGTCAACAAATCGGGGCCAGGCACCGAAAAGTTGCCAATTTCGAAAAACGTCATGATTCTCAATAGTTCAATTGGGGATGGTTCCAGGAGGCCCTCCGGGATGAATGACCAGAAAGGTCGTTCTTATCCCTGCCGGGGTTCGCCGTAGATTCGCCGAACGGCAGCATCGTCCTTCGTCCAGTCCTTGACCACCTTCACGAAGAGCTCGAGGAAAACCTGGCCACCGACGAGCTCCTCGATCTTCGCGCGCGCACGCGTCCCGATCGACTTGATGCGCTTGCCCCCCTTGCCGATCACCATCGCCTTCTGGCTCTCCTTCTCGACGATGATCGTCGCCGCGATCCGGGTGAGCCCCCCCTCCTCCTCCGGCTCCTGGAACGATTCGATCTCGACGGCCGTCGAATAGGGGATCTCCTGCTGCATCTGCAAAAAGAGCTCCTCGCGGATGAGCTCGGCGGCGAGGAAACGCGTGGGGTGGTCGGTGTAGTACTCCTCCGGGAAGAAGGCGGGCCCTTCGGGGAGTCGCTCCGCGAGCAGCCCCAGCAGTGTCGTCACCCCCTCGTCCTTGAGGGCCGAGAGGACGACGACCTCGCGCGCCCCCCACTCGTCGTGGATCGCCTGCGCGATCGCCTCGAAGCGCTCGCGCGGGACGAGGTCGGCCTTGTTGACGATGACGATCCCCTTCTCCGGACCGATGCGCGCGAAGAGCTCGCGCTCTACCTCGCGATCGTCGCGGTCGGCCTCCACGAGCAGGCAGACGATGTCGGCGTCGTCGATCACTGCGTCGACGATCTCGTTCATCAGGCGGTTGAGCGGCTTGCTCGATTCGTGAAAGCCCGGCGTGTCGAGGAAGACGATCTGCGCGCTCTCGTCGGTGTGGATGCCGGTGATGCGGTGGCGCGTCGTCTGTGCCTTCGGGGTGACGATCGCCACGCGCTCGCCGAGCAGCGCGTTGAGGAGCGTCGACTTTCCCGCGTTCGGCCGCCCGACGAGGGCGACGTATCCGGAATGAAAGGTCATGGTGTGTTCATCCCTTCCCTCACGGCGTGACGTAGAGGAGATCGTGGAAGAGGAGCAGAACGCGCGCGACGAAGAAGCCGCCGAAGACGACGAGCAGGCCGGGCATCAGGTGCGCATCGCGCCAGCCGGGCTTGGCGTGGTAGTTATCGTGCGTGAGCATCTCCCACTCCTTCTCGCCGTAGAAGCTCATCGCGTGTTCGCGCGAAAAAATCGTGCCGTGCAGGATGCGCGGGAAGCCCATCACCGACATCCCCGCCGCGGCGGCCGCGAGCAGCGAATAGAAATTGAGCGGCACATCGACAAAGATGACGAGCACGTAGAGTGCGAAGAGGAGTGCGGGCGCCACGTTCATGATCAGGAGTGAAACGATGATGCGCTTGACGATCTTCTCGCGCATCGGCTCCTCATAGTAGAGGTGCGTCGAGAAGGCCTTGAACTTCGAGGCCGCGACCATCGCCGCCCCCCAGAAGACGGCGTAGAAGACGACGAAGATCGTCTGCACCGCGTTGATGTACATCTGAAACATGACCCCTCCTTGTGTCAGGGCGGCGTTTCACCGCCGCGTGATCTTCCCCTCCAGCCAGCCCAGGCGCAGCTTTTCATCCGCAATGCCCTCGGGGATATAGGGCTTGATGTCGAGCAGCGGCGTCCCGTCGCAGATATCCTGCAAGCGCACGAAGAGCGTTCCCTGCTCGATCGCCTCGATCGCGACGAGGCAGAGGCCGATTGGATTCGGACGGCGCGGCGAGCGCGTGGCGAAGAGTCCGCGCGCGATCCCGTCCCGCGGCGGCACGACCTCAAGCGAATGGCCCTCGGAGCGGTGGAAGTGGCAGAGGAGCCAGGCGTGCGAGAAGCCGGCCAGGTCGCGCAGGCCGGGGGCATAGGCGGTATCGAGATCGACGCGCCCGGCCACCCACGGCCGGCCATCACCGGTCGGCGATGGGACGTCGCGCGGCTGCTGATAGGGCGAGTGCACGACGCCGATCGGCGTATAGGTCACCGACTCCATCGATCACTCCTCTCCATCGCGATGCCACGCGGCAAGCCGTTCGGGCGAGAGACCCAGCCGGAGGGCGATGCGCACCGCCTGATCGCGCAGCGTGGTGCGCATGACCCCGCGTTCGAACCAGCGGCGCGACGAGGTGATCGCCGCCTCCGGCAATATCGCGAATCGTCCGCGCGTGCGAAGCCGGCGCAGCAGCGCGGCCCTCTCCCCCACCGGCTGATCGGGAAAGCCGCCGACCTTTTCGAAGTCGCGCCGGCGGACAAAGATCGCCTGCTCGCCCGCCGTCGATCGCAAGAGACGCGCACGGAGGTTGGCGAACGCCTCGATGCAGCGCAGCGCTACCGTTCGCTCGTCGAAGCGCAGGGTAAAGCTTCCGCCCACGACGCGGCGGTCGTTCATCGCCGCGAGGAGGCGCGGCACGAATCCCCGGGGGAGCCGCGTGTCGGCGTGCAGGAAGAGCAGCAGACGGCCGCGAGAAACGGCGGCGCCCGTATTCATCTGCCGCGCTCGCCCGCGCTCGGTGAGGAGCACCCGCACCCCCTGCTCGCGCGCGATCGCGGCCGTGCCGTCGCGGCTCCCGCCGTCGACGACGATGACCTCCACATCGGGCAGACGTGGGAGCGATGCGAGGAGCGCGCCGATGCGCTCACTCTCGTCGAGCATCGGAACGATGATCGAAAGGCGTTTCCGCTCCGGATCGCTGTGCTCCTCCGTCGGGCGCCAGGCGAGCTGCGCCAGATCCGCGGGTTGCTCGACGCCCGCCAGCTCCTCGAGCGCAACGAAGGCAATCTCGTTCCCGCGCAGGCGCTTGATCGTCTCCGCATACAGCGCGCTGCTTCCCCAGGGCATGTCGGTGAAGAGCGCGGGGATGAAGCGACGCATCCCCATCAGATAGTAGCCGCCGTCTGCGGCGGGGCCGGCGACGACGTCGTGCAGCACCAGCGCGTCGAAGGCGCGCTCGAGGTGAACTCGATCGAGTGCCGGGCAGTCGGCAACGACGACGACCACCCGCTCGGCCCCGTCGGCGAAGGCCTCGGTACAGGCGCGCGCCATGCGCTCGCCCAGCTCCCCCGCCCCCTGTGGAACGTACGTGCGGTCGAGGCCAAGCCACTCCTCCATGGCGCGCTCATCAGCCCCGTCGTAGCGGATCTCGATCGCCACCGGGCGCTGCGCGGAGAGGGTATCGGCGCGCTCGAGCAATCGTTCGGCGAGACGGCGCGAGAGCGCAGCCGCGCCAGCATCCCCCAGCACCTCGATGAGGCGTTCCTTGGCCCTGCCCGGTTCGGGATAGCGCGTAAAGATGATGAGGCGGTCGGTGTGCATATCAGAATGCCGCGGCAACGCGCATGGCCTCCTCGATCGCGGCGTGCTCCTTCTGGCGCGCCACCTCCGGCCCCTCCGCCATGGTCGGCTCGAGGATGATCGATTTCACGTCGTTGATCCCCATGAAGCCGAGGATCGTTTCCATGTATGGCTTTTGCAGATCAAGATTCTCCGCACCGCTCCTCGGCCCATAGCTCCCGCCTCGTGCGTAGGCGACGAAGGCGCGCCGGCCGTTCACGAGCCCCGCGTAGCCCTCCTCCGGCGAGAAGGCGAAGGTGTAGCCCGGCTGAACGATGATATCGAAGTACTGCTTGAGCCGGTACGGGATGCCGAAGTTCCACATCGGGACGGCGAAGACGTATTTATCCGCGGCGAGAAACTCCTCGATCACCGCCTCGACCGCCCCCCACGCCTCCTGCTCCTGCGCGGAGGGATTCTTTCCGTGCAGGATGTCGTACTTCGCCTGGACGGTGAAGCCGTCGAAGGTCGGCAGCTCCTTCGTGAAGAGATCGATCGCCCGCACCTCGTCCTGCGGGTGCTTCGTGCTGTACGCCTCCAGAAAGGCGTCGGCAACCTTGATCGACTCCGACCGCCCGACCCGCGGCGATGCCTTGAGATAGAGCATCTGTGCCATGGCTTCCCCCTTCGGATGACGTCGTGAGCGGTGATCCTACGCCCTTTCGAGCAACTCGTCCAATGCCGTAAGCAGGAAGGCAAACGATGTCGGCCCCCGCGCCGACAGCCCGGCGAAGGCCGCGACGATCGCCCGCGCCCGCTCGGCGAAGCGCGCCTCCCCGCTCTCCTCGGCCAGCCGCGCCAGAAAGAAAGCGGCCAGCGAATTGCCGGAGGGGACCGCACCGTCGAAGGCCTCCTTTTGACGCGGGAGCGGGATGTCGCTGTCGGCGGGCGTGGTGAAGAGCCCGCCCGCTTCCTCGTCGCCGAAGCGCACGAGCATCTCCTCGGCGAGCGCCACCGCATCGTCACGATATTCCACGTCACCGGTCGCGGCGGAGAGCTCGATGAGCCCCCAACCCAGTGCCGCGTAGTCGTCGAGAAGTGCCGGGACGCGCGCCTCGCCGTCGCACCAGCGGTGCACGAGGCGCCCCTCGTCGTCCGCGAGTTCCCGCCGAATGAAGGCGGCTGCCTTGCGCGCCGTGTCGACGAGGATCGGTTCCTCGAAGAGGCGGCCGGCGCGGGCGAGCGCGGCGATCATCAGGCCGTTTGCATCGGTGAGGATCTTCTCGTCGCGCCGCGGGCGTGGGCGCCCCTCGCGCACGTAGAGCAGTCGCCCGCGCGCGCGCTCGAGCGTCTCGGCGAGCGCCTCCTCCATCGTGCCCAGCTCCTCGGCGAGCTCGGCGAGCGGCCGGCGCAGGTGCAGG
>CAYPII010000023.1:0-16823 GCA_964410765.1 uncultured Myxococcales bacterium
CGACGCGTATGATGAGGTGGTCCTCCTCCAGCGCCCCCTCGATCGCGAGAGTACCACCTTCCGGCATCGCGTCGATCGCGTTGGTGATCAGGTTCATGAAGGCCTGATCGATCTCGCCGGGAAGTGCGGTCATTATCGGAAAGGCGTCGGGAAAACGAAAGTGGAGCGTGATGCGGCGGGCATCCCGGTCGGCCTCCGTCACCCCCAGGATGTTCGCGATGACCGCGCGCAGATCGACCGGTCCCTCATCCGGCACCCCCCGGCGGTGGATCATGGCGAGCGAGAGCATCGCCTCAATGATGGAGCGCATCGTCGTCAAGCCCTTGCGCACGCTCTGGAGTTTCTGGCGTTCCGTTTCAAGCGGAGCGCGCTCGAGGAGCGTATCGATGAGGAGCATCGCCCCGCAGAGCGGGCTGTTGAGCTGGTGGGCGATCCCCGCCCCCATGCGCCCGAGCGAGGCCATCTTCGCCGCCTGGAAGAGCTCCGCGCGCGTCGTGTCGAGCTCGCGCGTGCGCTCTTCGACCATCTGCTGCAGCTCTTCGGAGTAACGCCGGAGCTGCTCCTGCGCTTCCTTGCGGTCGGTGATGTTGATCCACTGGCAGATGACATTCGTGAGCCGCCCCTCGACGTCGGCAATCGGAAAAAGCGAAACGTCGATGAAGAGATCGCGTGCCCCCTCGAAATCGGCGTGGCGAATTCGCCCCCCCTCCCAGCGCATCTCGAAGCGCGCGGGGGTCTGTGCCTCGAAGACGGCGCGAACCGTCGGCAGCAACCCCATTCGCTCGAGGTTCTCGTCCTGGAGGACGTTGTAGTGCCCGATGAGCTGCGCGTCGGAGAGGTTGAGGAGATCACGCAGCGTGCGGTTGGAGCGGATCAGCGTCCCCTCGGCGTCGGAGATCCACATCGCAACGGGGCTCTCCTCCATGATGCGGTTGAGAAACTCCTCCGATGCCCGCAACGCCCGTTCGGCCTCGATGCGCTCGGTGATGTCCAGGTGCGTTCCGCTGGCGCGGATCGGCGTACCCTCTGCATCGCGCTCCATGATCTTGCCGCGGTCCAAGATCCAGAGCCACTCCCCGGATTTATGCCGCATCCGGAAGGTCGCCTCGTAGAACGACGTCTTTCCTTCGAAATGCGCGTTGAGCTTCTCATAGGCCCCCGGCAGGTCATCGGGATGAACCAGACGCTCCCAGGAGCGTATGTGCGGTTCGATCTCGTCAAGCGTGTACCCCTTCATCTCCGCCCAGCGTTCATTAAACCGCACCTCCCCCGTCTCGAAGTGCCAATCCCAGGTCCCGAGATCGGCGCCCTGGAGTGCCAGCCGGAGGCGCTCCTCGCTCTCGGCAAGCGCCTCCTCGGCGCGCTTGCGCTCGGTGATATCCTGAACGGTTCCGTGGACCGCGACGACCTTTCCCTTTTTCTTGCGTGCACGGCCGATCATCTGGAGCTCGGGCGACGCCTTGCTCTCTCTGTGTTTTTTCACGCCTGATCGCCGTTTTTTGGAAGGCATGCGATCCCCGTTTCAGCTTTCAGCTTTCAGCTTTCAGATTACGAATTACGAATCACGGCTCACACCCCATACTTCTGCTCGCGTCCCAGCTCCCTGAGGAGGGCGTTGACCTCGCGCTTCATC
Organism: uncultured Myxococcales bacterium; assembly: GCA_964410765.1. GTDB lineage: Bacteria > UBA10199 > UBA10199 > 2-02-FULL-44-16 > JAAZCA01 > CAYPII01. Next base: position 1,634 of record CAYPII010000023.1, read on the forward strand.
TCGATCACCCGCTTCTCGCGCCCGACCATGAACTGGTTGAGCTTTTCGGCCTGCTCCATCTGGTGCATCAGCTTCTGCTCCATGTCGCGCTGTTCCGTGATGTCGATGAGGAAGTTGAGCGTGGCCGGCTCCCCCTGCCACTCGATGCGCACCGCGTTGATCTGCACCCAGCGCGTTTCGCCATCCTTGCGGCGGATGCGGAAGGGATAGACGTTTTCAAAATCCTCGCCGGCCATACGCCGCGCGTGGCGCTCCGCGACCATCTCGCGATCCTCGCGGTGGATAAGATCGGCGAAGGGAAGGCGCAGGAGCTCCTCCACCGTGTATCCGGAGAGCTGTTCGGTCTTGCCGTTGCAGAAGAGCAGCTTTCCATTCTGCGCGACGAGGATCGATTCGTTCGCGTTCTCGACGACCTGACGGTATTTCCCCTCGCTCTCGCGGAGTGTCTCCTCCGCCCTGCGTCGCTCCGAGAGATCCATATCGATGCAGAAGAGCATCGGCGGCAGGCCTTCAACGCAGGCGGCCGTGTGGATCGAATGAACTACTACCGAAGAACCATCCTTCCGTCGCAGCCGAACCTCGCCCGCCGGCAGAAATTCACCGGATTGGGTAATGTCCTTCGCCGCCTCCAACCCCTGCCGATACATCGGCTGAATTGCCTCGGGAATGATGAGCTCATCCAGTTTTTTTCCAATCGCCTCTTCGGCGCTATACCCATATATCCACTCACTCGCGCGATTCCAATACCAGACCGTCCCATCGAGCTCGTATCCCTGGATCGCAAGGGGAACGGCCTGCATGAGGTTTGCCAACCGCGCCTCGCTCTCGCGCAGCGCCACCTCCACGCGTTTGCGTTCGGTGATGTCGCGGGCGAAGGCCCACATGCCGGTGGGATTCCCCTCCGCATCGCTAATGAGATAGGAGTTGAGCTCGACGGGAAAGACCGTCCCGTCCTTGCGGACGTATTCCTTCTCGTAGATCCCGGAGGACCCGGTCGCCACGATCTGTTCCTCGACGAGCCGGTCCTCCCACTCGTGCCAGCCCTCCGGCGTCACCTCGCGGTAGTTGCGACCGATGAGCTCCTCGCGTGCATATCCCAGCATCCGCGCGTAGGCGGTATTGCAGTCGACGAAGTTCCCCTCGATGTCGGTCTCCACGATGCCGTCGACGTGATTGTCGTAGAGCTCCTGATAGCGGTGCTTGATCTCTTTCAGCTTGTCTGTCGTCCGCTGCACATGCGTCGCATCCCTGCACTTCGTCATACGTCCTCCGCTCCATCAGGTCATGCTCAGGTCGTCCGATGGGGTGATGTCCTCCGAGGTGCTCTCCTCCGCGCCATCGCGCGGCAGGAGGAACGTGAAGGTGCTCCCCTCCCCCGGCGTGCTCTCCACCCAGATACGGCCGCCGTGCTTCTCCACGATCCCCTTGCAGAGCGAGAGCCCCAATCCCAGCCCCTTCGTGCCGGGGCCGTAGGTGCGCCCGTACTGGGTGAAGCGGTCGAAGATGTCCGCCTGATGTTCCGGCGGAATGCCGACGCCGTCGTCGGCGACGCTGACGACGAAGTGCTCCTCCTCGTCGTTCACCGTCAGCGTGATGCGCCCGCCGCCGTGCGTGAACTTCGTGGCGTTGTCCAGGAGGTTGGCCAGGACCTGGTGCACCTTTTCGGGATCGCCGCGAAAGGCCGGATCGGAGATGTCGATGCGCGTTTCGAAGCGGCGTTTGCGCTCCGTGAGCATCGGGTCGTAGGTGTCGATAACCTCGTCGACGATCTGTTGCATCGAGGCCTCGCGCACGGAGAGCCGGACGACGCCGCGCTCCAGGCGGGAGTAGTCGAGCAGCCCCTGGATGAGCGTCCCCAGGCGGTTGGCGCTGGACTCCGCGCGATCGATGCCGGTGCGCATCTTCTCCCCCATCTCCCCCATCACCCCCGCCTGCGCGTTGGAGAGGAAGAGCTTGATCATCGTCAGCGGCGTGCGCAGCTCGTGCGAGACGGTCGTGATCAGCTCGTCCTTCGCCCGGTTGAGCTCGCGCTCCCGCGAGATGTCGTGGAGCGTGACCTGCGCTCCGCCCCTCCCCTCGGCGCCGATCGGCGTCGCCGTGAGGTGCTGGACGGCCAGCGGCTCCTCGCGCAGGACGATATCCGTCTCCCAGGGCTGTCCGCCGGCGAGCACCCGCGAGCGCAGCTCCTCCAGCGGAAACCAGAGGCGCGAGCGCATCTCCGCCTGCCCGATCGGGTGCCCCTCTGGAACACCGAAGAGCCCACGGGCAACATCGTTTGTCAGGAGCACATCGCCCGAGGCGTCGAGCAGGAAGATGGCATCCTCCATCGCAGCGATCGCGGTCTCGAGCTTCTCGCGCTCGCCCTCCACCTCGCGGCGCGCGTTCTCCACGTCCTCGAGCATGCTCATCATCATCTGGTTGCGCTCGTCCAGCGCCCCGACGATGTGCGCCAGCTGCTGCGCCGACTCGCCCAGCGCCCGCTCGCTTGAGAAGCGCTCGTAGGCGGTCCCCACCATCGCCGCCAGGATCGTGAGCGTGTTGATGTCCTCCGCCCCCCAGGACTCGCCGCGGTCGATCTCGTCGAAGCCGACGAAGCCGATGAGCCGTTCCTCCACGATCACCGGCACGACGATGAGCGAGTGGAATTCGCGCCGCATCAGGATCTCGCGTTCACGGCGCGCCTCGGGGGGGAGCTGCGCGAGGTCGTCGATGTGGATGACCGCGTTGGATCCGAGCTGTCCCATCCACCAACCGATCTCCTCCAGCGCGATGTTCTGGAGCTGGACGCGATAGGAGGAGATGTCGGCGTCGCACCACTCGTGCGTGTTGCTGATCGTCCCCCGCCGTTCGTCGACGAGAAAGAGCGCGACACGGCTGGCGCGGCGCAGGCGCCCGATGCGCTCCAACGCGAAGTTCGTCGCCTCGTCGAAGTCGACCGCGCCGGCGAAGTGCGAGGATATCTCCGTCGACGCGCGTTGGAGCTCCAAGGCATTCTCGACGGCGCGCTCCGATTGCTTGCGCTCGGTGATGTCGATGTCCATGCAGAAGATCTCATCGACCGAATCGGCGCGCAGGACCGGGAACATCGTCGAGAAAACGGTTCTCCGATCGCCCCCCTTCGTCCGGACCTCCCATTCGGCGGGGGTCGATGAGCGCCGATCGGTAACGATTTTCGCGAGAACCCGTTCAAATGCCTCGATGACCTCCGGAGGGAGGAGGAGCTCCTGAAGCTTCCGTCCGACCACCTCGTCGGCCGAATAGCCGTAGAGCTGCTCGGCGGCACTGTTCCAGTGACGGATCGTCCCCTCCGGATCGAAGCCCTCGACAGCGACCATCGGCGTGTTTTCGATCACCGCCTCGAACATCGCCAGCGCCCGCTGCCGCTCGCGCTCGGAGCGCTTGCGCTCGACGGCGTAGCGCAGGGCGCGCCGCAGCGAATTCGGCTCGACCTCTCCCTTGACGATGTAGTCCTGCGCCCCGCGCCGGATCGCCTCTTCGGCGATCTGCTCATCCTGCAAACCGGTGAGGACGATCGTCGGCGTCCGCTCGATCTCCTCGCGCAGCGCCTCGACCGTCTCGAGGCCGCTGGACTCGGGGAGCCCCAGGTCCAGGAGCATGACATCGACCGGCTCCCGCGCCAGGGCGTCGCACGCCTCGTCACTCGAGACAGCACCGATCACTGCTATTTCGTCGGATATCAGCCAACGAATCATCTCTTCGATCTCTTGACGGAAATCAGCGCCGTCCGAAACGATCAAGATGCGCATGTCGTTCCTTTCCTGCATCGCATCGTCTCCTCTATACCGTATACTTCGGCTCCTGGCCGAACTTCTGCAGGAGATTGTTGACCTCCTGCTTGATCTCGATGATGCGCCGCTCGCGCCCGACCATGAAGTCGTTGAGCCGTTCGATCTCCGCGAGCTTCTCCTGGAGCGATCGTTGGAAGTGATTCCGCTCCTCCTCGGTGGAGAGGATGCCCGCGAGCGTCGCGATCGCCCAGCGCTCCTCGACGGTCACCTCGTTCTCCTCCGCAAAGACCGCGCAGAGGGCGCCGACGGGCTTCCCCTGCCGGCGCACGACGTGCCCGATGTAGCTCTTGAGACCATATGTCCGGACGTTTGGATCGCTCTCTGCATACGGTGTCCCGGCGAAGTCGGAAATGATGCTGGGATCATCGCTGTTCTGTCGGATCACATCGGAGCAGACGTGCCCCTCCGATCGATCCTTCACCTGGAAGTCCGGGGGAACGTGCCAGGTCCCGCGGGAGACGAGACGATCCCCCTCCAGGACGTTGTAGAGGGCGCTGGCAGCACCGAGGATCTCGCCGGTCGCCCGCGTGATGCGCCGGACGTTCTTCTCGTAGTCCGCGCCGAGCGAGAGGAGACAGTCGTTGACCGCCGCCATAATGTGCCCGGTGCGCTCCTGCGCCGTCATATCGCGGACGTTTGCGATGATCAGCGGCCCCTGCGCTCCGGCGATGGCCGCGAGGAAGACCTGCACGGGATAGGTCGAGCCATCCTTGCGCTGGTGCAGCGTCTCGATGCTGCCGACCTCGCTCCCGTCGATGACGACGTCGAACTCCTCCTCGAGCTGCCGGCGGCTCTTGAGCGGCTTGATGTCCTGCGGCCCCAGGGCGAGGAGCTCCTCGCGGCCGTAGCCGGTGCTCGTGCAGGCCGTCGCGTTGACATCGACGAAGCGCATGTGGTTCCGGTCGATGAGGAAGAAGCTGTCGGCGGAGGCGTCGAGCGCGGCGCGGAAGCGGGCGTTCTCCCGATCGATCGCCGTGTGGTGTTCGACGAGCGCCCAGAAGACGTGCGCGACGTTCCCGCCCAGGAGGTCGACGGCATCGGGCTTCTCCTCCTGCAATGCCGCGTGCGCCTGATCGCTCCCGGTCACGTCGACGATGACGTCGATCTTCGCCGGATCGAGAAATCCCTCCCAGCCGGTCGCCGTGGGGAGGCCCGCCTCGCGCGCGAGGGCCAGCCCCGGGGCGTCAGCGCGTTTGTCGATCATCGCGACGACCTCCACCTCCTCCGTCCGGCGAAAGAGATCGAACATCGCCACACCGCCGGGGCCCGCCCCGACGATGAGGACGCGGATGCGCTTCCCGTGTGCCGTCATCGCTTCCCCTCCTGCGCCCCATGTATGCGTTTTCGAATGAGCGCCAACAGCTCCGGGTAGTCGAAGGGCTTGTTGACGACCGGGATGGTTCCCATGAGGTGCCGCTGTTCGTCGGTGATCGTTCGCCCAAAGGCGGTGAGGACGATGATCGGCGGCACCGGGAGTGCGCGCCCCTCCTCCTGGATCGTCTTGAGGAAGGTGAAGCCGTCCATGCGCGGCATCATGATGTCGAGGAGGATGCAGTCGACCTGCTCCCGGCGCAGAAGTTCCAGGCCGCGCAGGCCATCCTCCGCACAGAGGACGCGAAAGCCCTCGGCGGCGAGGCGGCGCTCCATGACGTGGCGGAAATCGGCCTCGTCATCGATGAGCAGGATGGTCTGTGGCTCCCCCATGAACCCCCGGCTATGCCTTCGCCTTTCGGTGGACCTCGCGGATCAGGGCGATCAGATCGTCGACGTCGAAGGGCTTGCGGACGAAGGGTGCGTTGCCGATGAGTTCCTTCTCCTTCTTCGACAGGGTACGCCCGTAGGCGGTGACGAAGATGATCGGCGCGCGTGAGAGGACACCGTCCTTCTCCTTCACCTCGCGGTAGACGCCGAAGCCGTCGAGTCCCGGCATCATGATGTCGAGGAGGACGATGTCGAACGGCTCCTCGCGCAGCTTCTGCAGGCCGCTCTCGCCATCCTGGACGTCGACGACCTCGAAGCCCTCGAATTCGAGCCGGTCGCGCAGGACGTCGACATAATCCTTCTCGTCATCGATGATCAGCAGACGAATTCGTTCGGCCATCGACACCCTCCCTGAATGGACCCCGGTCCCCGACAGAAGGCGGGAAGTGAATTCCCACTTTTTATACATCCATGGGCGGAATGACAAGCATTTCCCATGCCATTTCCGCAACTTATCCACAAGTGTCGGACACTTTTTTTGAGGGGTTGTGAGTGGTGGGCTGATCGCTGATATAACACAGGGGCCGCGTCTCACGACGCTGCCCCTGCTTGAGAAAGGAGGGTTAGGGACTCTGCGAATCAGGCCTGATACTCGGTGAGCATCGCCTGCTTCTGTCGAATCAGTTCGGCCTCGAACTCGACGAGCGCGTAGGCATCAAAGGCCTCGAGCTCGGAGCGGGCCTCGAAGTACTGCTTGCGGCAGTCGTTCATGTAGTCCAGGAGCTGCTCGCAGCGGTCGAAGTCGTCGTCGTCGCCCAGCTCCATCCGGGCGTATTCGTGGTTGCTCGAGCTGGTGACCATGCGCAGCTGGAGATCGAGGAACTGCTTCTTCGCCTCATCGGAGATCCCGTGAAAGGTCATCGGATTGATGCTGATCATCGGCCCCGTATTCTTCTCGAGCATTCTCTCGTCCGTTCCCATGGCATCCTCCTCCCGGCTGCATCGATAAGAGATGCATAGGGGATGCCAACTGGGGCCTGGTGGCGGCGTTCTAACTAATTGTAATTATTGCTTATTTTGCCTGCTTTTCGGCGCCCGATGCCGGGAGGGAAAAAATGGGGGGATCAATCCCCGATTGGGGTGGGTGGGAACCCCGGTTTTGAGTGCGGAATGCGGAGTGCGGAGTGCGGAGGGCGAAATTATTCCGCATTCCGAACTCCGAATTCCGCATTCAATTTGGTGAGATACGCTCTGGCCCTAAAGTACCTATGGAGGAAGAACAGAAAATACCCTTATTGTTACTCCGATATCTCTTTCAGGATCTGCTTCACCACAACACGCGGGTCCTTCGCCTGGACGACCGGGCGCCCCATGACGAGGTAGTCGGCGCCGGCGGCGATCGCCATGATCGGGGAGGCGATGCGGCGCTGATCCTGGGCATCCGAACCGATCGGGCGCACGCCGGAGGTGACGATCATGAACTTGTCGCCGCAGGCCTTGCGGATCGGCGCGATCTCCAGCGGCGAGGCGAGGACGCCGTGCAGGCCGCAGGACTTGCTGAGCTTGGCCAGCCGCACCACCTGCTCGCGTACCTCGTACTGCACGCCGATGTCGCCCAGCGATTCCATGCTGGTCAGCACCGTCACCGCGAGCATCTTCGGCATCTTCGCCTTGCTGCCGGCGGCGTGGCGGGCGGCATCGACCGCACGCGTGAGCATGTCGTGCCCCCCCGCCGCATGAACGTCCAGCGACCAGACGCCGAGCTTCGTCGCCGTCCCCACCGCCTTGGCAACCGTCGAGGGGATGTCGTGGTACTTCAGGTCGAGGAAGACGCGGCAGCCCTGATCGTGGATCATCTTGATGACGTCGGGCCCCAGCGACGTATAGGTGGGGAGCCCCACCTCGAAGGTGTGGACGTCCTCCTTCAGGAGTTGTACGAACTTCTCCGCCTCCTTCATCGTATCGGCGAGCAACGCGACGATCAGACGCTCTTTTTCCGTCTTGGGCTTGGTCGGCATGCGTCCCCCCTCCTTCATGCGGAATGCGGAATTCGGATTGCGGAATAATACACCATTCACCGCGCTGTTTTCTTCTGACGTCGCGCCGTCCGGATTGACGCCACCGTCATGGCAATAATCTCGTCCGCTTCCTTCTTCAACCCCTCTACATCATCAGGGTGAAGAATCCCAGCATCATTCAGCAATTCCATCCAGTACATCGATTCATCAGCTTCCTCTTCGACGATACCCATTTTCGCACAGAATTCCGCCGACGATCTTGCCCGACAAGCAGCACGATAATTTGCACCAACGGATATTCCTGAACGCAGCAACTGATTTCCAATAGTTGAAGCAATACGAGTCGACGGCAATTTCTCCACAAGCCGAAGCACCCTGAGCGCAAATCCCTTTGTTCTCTGCTTCAAATCCTTTCCCGCCATATTCCGCATTCCGCACTCCGCATTCCGCACTCTCTAGAGATTGGCAACCAACTCCACCATTGTCTCAATTGCCTCTGGTGGCTTCAGCTTCTGCACATCCCCCGAGCGGCGCTCCTTGAGCTCGACGACGCCGTCGGCGAGGCCCTTGGCGCCGACGATGATCCGGTAGGGGATGCCGATGAGGTCGGCGTCGGCGAACTTCACCCCCGGGCGCTCGTCGCGGTCATCGAGCAAGACCTCCACCCCCTTCTCCTCCAGCTCGTCGGCGAGGCGCTCGGCCACCGCCAGCGGCTCCGCGTCGCGTCCGAGCGGAACGATCTCGACCTGAAAGGGGGCGATCGGCAACGGCCAGATGATCCCGTCGGCGTCGTGGTTCTGTTCGATCGCCGCCGCGGCGGTGCGCCCGATGCCGATGCCGTAGCAGCCCATGACGATCGTCTGCGGTTCGCCCGCCTCGTCCAGGTATGTCGCCCCCATCGCCTCCGAGTACTTCGTGCCGAGGAAGAAGACCTGCCCCACCTCGATGCCACGGTGCTCCTCGTAGACGCCCTCACCGCAGCGCGGACAGCGGTCCCCCGCCTGCGCGCGCCGGATGTCGTGAAAGCCAGCCACGGTGAAGTCGCCGAGCGTCACGCCGGTGAGGTGTGCGTCGGCTTCGTTCGCCCCGACGATGAAGTCGTCCATCTCGGCAACGGCGAAGTCGGCGTAGATCGGCACGCCGAGTCCGACGGGACCGGCGAAGCCGGCGGGGGCGTGCGTCACCTCCTCGATCGTGCGCTCGTCGGCGAGCTGGCACCACTCCACGCCGATCGCCTCCTTGAGCTTCGCCTCCTTGAGCGCATGATCGCCGCGCACGAGTGCTGCCACCGGCCCCTGGTCGGTGTCGAGGACGATCGTCTTCACCAGCTGCGTCGGCTCGACCGTAAGGAACGCACAGACCTCCTCGACCGACTTCGCATTCGGCGTGCTGACCTTTTTGTATTCGCTCTTTCGGGTCACGTGTCTCGTGTCTCGTGTCACGGGCTTTAATTCAGCTTTCTCGACGTTCGCGGCGTATTCGCACTTCGTGCACGCGACGATCTCGTCCTCGCCGGAGGCGGCGAGCACCTGGAACTCGTGCGACCGGCTCCCGCCGATCGTCCCGGTCATCGCCTCGACCGGCCGATAGGAGAGCCCGCAGCGGCTGAAGATACGCTTGTAGGCGTCGTACATCACGTCGTAGGTCTTGAGCGCCTCTTCGTCGCTGCGGTCGAAGGAGTAGCCGTCCTTCATGATGAACTCGCGGCCGCGCATCAGGCCGAAGCGCGGGCGGATCTCGTCGCGAAACTTCGTCTGGATCTGGAAGCAGTTCTTCGGCAGGTCGCGGTAGGAGCGCACCTCGCGGCGCAACAGATCGGTGATCGCCTCCTCGTGCGTCGGGCCGATGCAGAAGTCGCGGCCGTGTCGGTCCTGAAAGCGGCAGAGCTCCTTGCCGTAGACCGCCCAGCGACCGGTCTCGATCCAGAGCTCGGCGGGCATGACGATCGGGAGCAGGAGCTCCTGCGCGCCGCCGGCGGTCATCTCCTCGCGCACGATGTTCTCGATCTTGCGCAGGACACGCAGGCAGAGCGGGAGATAGGTGTAGACCCCCGCGGCGGTCTTGCGGATGTAGCCGGCGCGCAGCATCAAACTGTGGCTGACGACCTCGGCATCCTTCGGCTCCTCGCGCAACGTCGGGATCAAGAGCTGTGAATATTTCATGTCCGCTCCTTCAGCAGCGTTTCGATTTCACGCATCAGTTCGTCCTCGAGTTCCTCCTCGCGACAGCTCTTCACCGTCTCGCCCTGGCGAAAGATCATCCCCTTCCCCTTCCCGCCGGCGACGCCGACGTCCGCCTCGCGCGCCTCGCCCGGCCCGTTGACCACACACCCCATCACCGCCACGGTGATCGGCACGCGCACCCCTTCCAATCGTCGCTCGATGCGCGCGACGAGCCCCTCCAGGTCGTACTGCAGGCGTCCGCAGGTAGGGCAGGAGATGATCTCCGGGAAGGGGCGCCGGCGCAACCCCAGGTTCGCCAGGATCTCGTAGCCGGCGCGCACCTCCTGGACCGGATCGGCGGTGAGCGAGACGCGGATGGTGTCGCCGATCCCCTCGGCGAGGAGCGTGCCGATCCCCATCGCCGACTTGATCGCGCCGGCGAGCAAGGTCCCCGCCTCGGTGACCCCGAGGTGGAGCGGATAGTCGACGCGCTCGGCGAGGAGACGATAGGTCGCCACGGTGTCGGCGACGTTCGAGGCCTTCGCCGAGATCTTGATGTCGCGGAAGTCGCACTTCTCGAGGAGCCGCACGTGGCCCAGCGCCGACTCGACGAGCGCCTCCGGCGTGGGGCGTCCATAGCGCTCGCGCAATGTCTTCTCCAGCGAGCCGGCATTGACGCCGACGCGAATCGGCACGCCACGCTCCTTCGCGGCTTCCGCCACGCGCGCGACCTGCTCCTCGGAACCGATGTTGCCCGGGTTGAGGCGCAGGCCGTCGACCCCCGCCTCGAGCGCGGCGTGGGCGAGTTCCGCCTGGAAGTGGATGTCGGCGATGAGCGGAATCGCGATGCGCTCGCGAATCGCGGCCAGCGCCGCCGCCGCCGCCGCATCGGGGACCGCACAGCGCACGATCTCGCAGCCGACCTTCGTCAGGCGCTCGATCTGTGCCACCGTCGCCGCGACGTCTGCCGTCGGCGTGTTCGTCATCGACTGGACGGAGACCGGCGCCCCGCCGCCGACGGCGACCGTTCCCACGTGAATCGCTCGTGTCTTGTTTCGCGTCATCCGAGAACTTTCTCTGAAGCGGACACGAAGCGACGACCGGTCGCTTCGCGCATCACCCCGTTCGTATTGCGCTTATCGCTTGATCAGGCGATGCCGCAGGAGGCCGAGACCGACGACGATCGCCACCAGGAGGGCAATCGTCGCCACGAGGTCGTTCGAGAACGGCGTGTCGCGCAACAGCCGGCAGCTCTTCGTGCCGGTCGTACTCGCGCCATCATCGCCGTCACCGTCATCGCCGCTGCTCCCCCCCGAGCCGGTGCAGGGGTTCGTCACGTCGATCGTCACCGCCGCCATCTCGATCGTCTCCCCGCCCTCGTCGCAGCTCACGGTCGTCGCGCCGTCGGGGGCGGCGATCGTCCCCCCGTCGAAACCGCGCGGCGGGTTGTCGAGCGGCTCGAAGTCGGAGGCCCCGGTGAACTCCGACCCGATCGGCTCGTAGGTCACCTGATACTGCTGCCCCGGCACGATCCCGTGCAGGTTGTAGCGGCTGTCGCCGGAGCACCCGGGATAGAGCACGCCGCTCACGTAGGAGCGCGTGTCGTTGCGCTGCATCGTCTCGCTCTGCGAGACGCGCTGCGCGATGACGTTGACCCCCTTGAGCGGATTGCCATCGCTGTCGAAGATCTCGCCGGTGATCGTGCAAAAGTCCGACTCGAACGCCGCGCTGGGGTAGATCCAGGAGATGGCGATCTTGTCCTCGCGCGAGAGATCGCCCTGGCGCGGCGTGAGCAGCTGCGGATACATCGTGGGGATGAACTGCGCGTCCGGGCAGGAGCCGTCGCGCGTGCACCCCTGCGCCACGTCAAAGTTCGTCTGCGCGTGGTCGAGGTTGAGCAGGTGTCCCAGCTCGTGCAGGACCGTGGCCTTGAAGAGGTCGTTCGCGTCGTCCTGATCGGCGGCGAGCACGCCGTTGGACTGCAGCCGCCCGTTGAGGATGACGACCCCCTTGATGATGTGCAGGCCGCTGGAGTCGGAGAGGAGCGGCTGCGAGAGGCCGACGACCATGTCGCGGTTCTGCTCGCCCACGAGCGCGGCGACGATATCGCCGTTCGTGTCGAAGATGATCGCCGTCTCCCCCGGCGAGCTCGAGATGTATTGGGTGTAGTTGGTCTCGTCGACGTCCTCGTCGAGGACGCCGGAAAAGCGCGTGGCGATCGTTGAGGTGGAGACGTCATCGAGATCGGCGTTCGGGATCGTCACGCCGGTCCACTTGGCGAGCGCCTCGGTGATCCAGTCGCGCGCCTCGGCGTTGTCGATCTGGTCCGAGAGCGGGCCGGGGTCGACCGACCAGGGGAGCGTGTCGTCCTCCCAGCGCTGCGCCGAACCGGTCTCGTTGAGCATGTCGACGACGAAGGGACCGCCGGCCGAGGCGACGGAGGCGATCGCGAGGATCGCGATCAGGACCAGCGCTGTGGGGAGTGCACGCCGCATCATCGCCCCCCCTCCACGCTGCGGAAGATATCGACGAAGGCGTCGTAATCGATCGGGCCGGGCGTCGTTCGCGCGGGCGCGATGCCGGCGGCGTTCAGCGCCTTCGTCGCCTTCGCGTTCCCGCCGAGCCCCTGCAGGAGGCCGTGGTTGCCGAAGTCGTTGACGAGGTACTTCCCCCCGCCCTCGCGCGGGAGGACGTTGAACTTTCCGCCGCCGAGGCCGATCGTCGAGCGCAGCCCCAGCTCCGACTCGGAGGTGAGAAAGACGGCGTACTCTTTGCCGACCGCGTAGTGCGGGATGTCCATGATGTAGGGGAGCCCCAGCCGACGCGAGGCCGCGCGCGGCGCCCCCCACTGCGTGAATGAAAAGATGCGCGGGACCTCGCCCTTGAGGACCGCGTCGGGGGCGACCTCGAAGGTGTAGGTGGTGACGACGAGGCCGCCGGGGACCTTCGGGTGCATCATGCGATAGCTCTCGGCGTTCGTGCAGATGCCGGTGAAGGCGAGCTCCGCGCGGGCCAACCGCGACATGTCGACGGTGATGACCTGCGTCGCCTCGGCGCGCAGGGCGATCCCCCCTGCGAGGAAGCAGGTGAGGAGAAGGGTCCAGAGATGACGACGCGGTATCATAAGAGTGCACACCTCTCGACGGGCCCGTTGAAGCTAGGGAGAAACCCTTCAAAAGTCAACAGAATCAGCCATTTGGAAAGCCGCTCCCCGCAAAGCCCCATTTCATCTCTATTGTAACAGAAAAGCCGGCTTCACAGAAGCCGGCTTTCGGAAATCATGAATGATCTGAAGGGATTACTTGAAGCTCAGCCGAATGGCCCCCTCCTCCTCACCATCAGCGCCCTCCTGGGACTCCTCCTCCGACGATTCCTCGTCGGCGGCGGGCTTCTCCCCCTTCTCGAGGGTGAGCGTGTACGAGGCACAGGGCTGTTTGTATGCCCCCTCGGCCGTCGCCTCGAAGAGCTCCATGCTCCCGTCGACCGCCGACGCCTCCTCGGCCTCCTCCTCCATCACGAAGGTGAGGTAGTAGATCTCGCGCAGGCCCATCCCCTCCTTCATCAGGGTGACCTTGTCGCCCTCGAGCGTCCCCGCGACGGTCGCGTCATCCTCGAAGGTCGCGTTGATCGTCTCGTCGCTCTGCACGACGTCGATCCCGATCGTGGTCTGGCTCCCCGATTCGCTCGCCACCGTCTCGCACTCGTTCGTGTCGAGCGTCATCGAGCCGGTGTAGTAGCCGGTGAACTGGCTCTCGCCAGCGCCGACCGGCGCCGGCACCTCGTCCGGGCTGAAGCCCGCGTACGGCGTGTTGTCGCTGTCGAAGGCCGCGCAGGCCGAGAGCAACGACAGCGCACAGACGGCAACCAGCAGACGATATCCCATAACCCCTCCGTTCGAGTAGTCTCGCTGCGGGAGGGCGTCCAACAGGAGACGCCTCCCTCCATTCAGGGTATCGACGAAACGGGCGGAAAGTTGCGTAAAAAACACAACAGAAATAGCCCTTTTATATCAATGGCTTATATCGATCCCGCCGGCCGGCAGGAGCGTGCATCCCCACCCGAGCGCCGGCTTGCGGATGCCGTCGATGCGCACGCGCCCCGTCCCGGTGATGCCGATCGCCCGTGCCGCGGTGTGGGAGAGGTCGATGATGCGCCCGCCGACGTAGGGACCGCGGTCGTTGATGCGCACGACGACGCGTGCGTCGTTCGCGAGGCGGGTCACCTCGACGATCGAGCCGAGCGGCAGCGTGCGATGCGCCGCGGTGAATGCGGCCGGATCGAATACCTCGCCCGACGCGGTCGTGCGTCCCGCAAAGTTCGGTCCGTACCACGAAGCCACGCCGGTCTGCGTGAAGTTCAGCGGTATCATGACGTGATTCAACAGGACGATGAGCCCGACGAGGACGAGGAGCGTGACGATCGCGAAGAAGATGCGCGACCGACTGCTCTCGCGAAAGGAATCGCCCAGCTCCTGGATTCGGCGATGCGGTGAGACACGCATAGGCCATCCTTCGGCCACCGGTCGTGCGCAGCGCGCAACCGATCAGCCGATGCGCTGAATCAAATAGCGCCCGCAGCGTTCGCAGACATAGATCGTGTCGGGGTTGTGCAGCATCTCGGAGGCGAAGCTCGAGGAGAGCGCCATGTGGCATCCTTGACAGACGCCGTCGGTCGCCTCCACGAGCGCCTCGTCGTAGCGATCCATCAGCCGGTCGAAGCGCGAGAGCATGCTCCCAGGAAGCTCCCCGCGCGCGACCTCGATCTGCCGGTCCAGCCCCTTCGCGCCGGAGCGCCACTTCGACTCGAGCAGCTGCAGGGCGATGAGCATGTCGGCCTCGCACCGGGAGGCGCGCCCCGCGAAGAGGTTGACCTTCACGTCGGCGAGGCGCTTGGCGATCGCCGCGGCGTCCTTCGCCTCGAGCAACTCCTGGCGGAACTCCTCGTCGGCGAGCTTGCTGACGAGCCCGCCGAAGAGGCGGTTGAAGAGGCCCGCCTGCTCGGGTTTCCAGAGGACGAGGACGATCAGGTGCACCGGCTTGCCGTCGGGCGCGTCGAAATCGATGCCCTCGGGATGGCGGCCGACCGCCATCACCGGCACCTCGCCCACCTCCAGGCGCGCATGCGGAATGGCGACGCCGTCGCCCAGCGCCGTCGAGACGAGTTCCTCGCGCTCCATGATCCGCGCGTTCGCCTCGCTCTTGTTCTCGATCTTCCCTTCGGCGTAGAGCACATCGACGAGTGCTTCGATCGCCGCCTTCTTCGAACGATTCGTCATTCCGTCGACGATCAGCTTCTGATTGAGGATCTCCTTGAGGGGCAGCTCCTGCATATGACGCACATCCATGACAACTCCTTCGCGTTGAGAATGAAGGCGGGAGGCATAAGCCCTGCCCGGTCAACCGTCAACCCCTCTCTCGGAGACGGCCGATGAAGACGATCGTCGGATCGTAGTCGGGGATCCAAACGATGTCGCACTGCCAGCCGACGCGGCTGCACGACT
>CAYPII010000023.1:16833-22934 GCA_964410765.1 uncultured Myxococcales bacterium
AGTTCGGCGCGCGGATCGCGCACACAGCGCAGATCGCCTCCCTCGGCCATGACGACGGGGCCGGCGTCGTGCTCCGTAAAGCGCTCGAAGGGGGGGATGAGCCGCACCCCTGGTCGGCCCGAGGCGCTGCGACAGCCAAAGGTTTCGGCCGCCTCCTCCAGGAGGCCGAGTGCCTCCTGCGCGGCCGACAGGCCGCAGCGCCCATCGTCCTCCGGATGACGGCAGTCGTCCTCCGCAACCCGAGAGAGGGCCACAAAACGGCCCACCGGGCTTTTGCCATCGATATCGGCGGCCCCGGTGGGGGTCGCGATGGCGGCCGCGGCGGCGATCGCCGCGACGGCGATGATGCTGAAAAAGAGGCGCATGGCCCTCCTCCCACCCCCTCTTCGTCCCCCGGGCGGAAAGGTTGCGCCCCTTTTTGGCATTTTTTCAAAAAAAGTGCGCAACAAGGTTGGCCGCACACCGATAAGAGGGGCGACCATGGGCGATGCAGTCCGGGTGTTCAAGGAGGGCGCATATGAAACGAATCTTCGGAGTGCTGGTGGTGGCGTTCGTCGCGACGATGCTCGTCGGCTGTTCCGACAATACGGGCAACGGCGATCTCACGACGGACGCGAGTGAGTCGGGGACGATCGTCGTGAAGGCGGCGCTGGTCGATGCCCTGTGGGAGGATGTCCTCGCCCAACTCGGCGAGACCTTCGACGAGGGCGAGGGGCCGGACGCGACCGCACGCTGTGTCGCGGAGTCGAGCTTCGAGATTGCCGACGGCGGCTTCATGATCGCGGCGAATCCGGACGAGGAGCCGACCGACTACAACAGCACGCCGGCCTTCATCGTCACCAGTCTCAACCTGACGCTGCCCGAAGCGGACGCGGATGGCCGCGGCGCGAGCTGTGGCGACGGCCCGCTCTACTTCATCGTCGGCGCGAGCGAGGAGTCGCCGATCGACATCGTCGTAGGCGAGGGCGCGGCGAGCGACGTCCACCTCGATCACCTCGTAGCGAGCGGAGCAACCTCCTTCCCGGGCGAGTGCCGGGCGGTCATCCACTTCGAACGCCACGGCGGCGCCGATCTCAAGTGCGGCCCGATGATCCCGATCGAGGAGCCGGAGGTGACCGAGGAGCCGGATGAGGAGGCAATCGCCGTCACGCGCTTCGAGCGGCCGATCATGCAGCCGACGCAGCTGATCGTCGCTGACGAATCGGCCGACGGAGCCGATGCCGATGACGAGGCCGCCGAGGCGGAGGAGCCGACGGACGAGGCGCCGGCGGAAACAGGCGACATCCTCGACGACATCTCCTGCGAGAACGACCCGAAGCTCATGACCCTCAAGGTCGTCATCGACGACTACAGCTGCGGCCTGGTGGTCGAGTAAGCCCATGCATCCGAGGAATACGAGGCCCGGGAGCGATCCCGGGCCTTTTTTGTCCCCCCCCTCATTCACGGGGAACCCCGAGGACCCTTGACAGAACCCCTTGAAATCGATAGCCGTTTCGCTCACTTTTTGGTACAAGGGAAACCTGGCGGGTGGGGGATCCATGATCGGTCGACATCGTCTTGTCATCCTTGCGCTCTGTATCGCCGCGACGGTTTCGTTCTTTTGCGGCGAGGCGGTGGCAAAGCGCATCGCCGGCCGCGGCGACGGCACGATCTCCCTCTTCCGGCCTGTCAAGAACGAACGCGCCACCTTTCGCTACCGCACATCGGACGGCTCCTATGACCAGGCCGTCCTGGAGGAGATCGCCCACTTCTTCCGCTGCCGTTTGACCGATCAAGTCCATCCGATCGACCCGGAGCTCATCGAGATCCTCGACGCCATCGAGGACCGTTTCGCGGGGCATGAGGTGCGCCTGATCTCGGCCTACCGCAGCCCCACGCGCAACCGCATCATGCGCTCGAGCGGCCGGCGCGTCGCCCGGCAGAGCTATCATATGGATGGGATGGCCGCCGACATCGAGGTCGCCGGAATCTCAAACTGGAAGGTCCGAGATTTCGCCTACTCCCTCGGCCACGGCGGCGTCGGCTACTACCGCGGCCGTCCCTTCGTCCACGTCGACATCGGCCCGCTGCGCACCTGGGGATGGCGTCCGCCGCGCCCCGGCCGCGCACGCCCCGCCGCGGCGACGAAGTAATCCTCCCGCTCCAGCTGCACTTTGCACACTTTTCCTTCTCATCGGAGAAGGGCTGTGGCCAATGGGATGGGCTATTCCGCGCCCCTTCCCCCTTCAGCCGGTCAGCGCACGCCGTGACGGCGCAACTCTTTTCCGATTACGCCGATACTGTGGATGAGGAGTTCCGATGAGCACGAAGACGACTGCCGTGCGCCTTTTCGACATCGACGACATCCCGCACCGGATGGAGCGGCTCCTGCGGGAACACGCCGCCGACCACCGGGTCGCCGCTCCCGACGAGGGGCCAGCGGTCTATCGTTTCGACGGAACGGATCGTGACGGGGACGAGTTCATCATACTCACGAGCGTCACCGTCTGCCCTCCGCCCGTCACCTTCTCGCTCTTCGGCATCCGCTTCTCGCCTCATAGCGGCTCGCACCGCATCGTCTTCGACGCTCGCATGCGAGGCGAGCGCTTCGTCGTGGTGGTCGAGGAGCGTGAGGATCACAACTGCAATCACGTCGGAGAGATCATCACGATCGGTGCCGCGACGGAAGCGGGAGGACAGCGCATCGCGGAGGGCGGCCTCCCCTTCGCCCGCGAACTGCTGGGCGCGATGATATTCGCCGCCATCGGTATCCGCGCGGAGTTGCCG
Organism: uncultured Myxococcales bacterium; assembly: GCA_964410765.1. Taxonomy (GTDB): domain Bacteria; phylum UBA10199; class UBA10199; order 2-02-FULL-44-16; family JAAZCA01; genus CAYPII01. Next base: position 19,600 of record CAYPII010000023.1, read on the forward strand.
GAGAATATCCCCGTCTACGACGACCCGATTCCGGGGCTGGAACACCAGCTCCGCTTTCACCTCGTCGATCGCTTCACGCTCGTCGCGGCGGAGAGCGCACAGTTGATCGCCAACGCGGGATGCCAGCTCTCCTCGGGTGCACAGGGCTGCACGATCTTCTCGCTCTTCTGAGAAAAGAAGCGATCGTCCTTGACCTGCACCACCGCTGTGCTAGGAGTCCCGCTCTTTTTTCGGGGCGGTCACCTTTTCGGGGGCGAAGAGGGGAACACACGTGGTCAATATCATCGACATCGAAGGACCGGAGGAGGACTCTCCCGAACGCGAGGGAGACGAATAGGAAAATGTTGTCATCGGCTGGAGAAGAAGCTAGCCCCGAGCGGTGACCGCGAATATGCGACAGGCCGTCGCCGTCCTCGGCATCCTCGCCACGACCGTCATCTGGGGATCGACCTTCATCCTCATCCGCTGGACGGTGGCGGAACTCGATGTCGCCTACTTCCTCTTCCTGCGTTTCTCCATCGCAGCACTCGTCCTCCTCCTCCTCTTCCCGCGCCGCTTTCGGCGCCTGAAGCGGGAGACGATCCACGCCGGCATCGGATTGGGCGTGCTGCTGGCCGCGGCCTTCCTCGCCCAAACGCTGGGGCTGCGCTACACGACCGCCTCGAACTCGGCGCTGATCACCTGCCTCTACATGGTCCTCGTCCCCTTCTTCGTGCTCGCCTACCGCGAGGAGCACCCCCCCTGGTTCTCACTCCTGGGAATCGCGATCGCCCTCCCCGGCGCCTACCTGCTGACGCAGTACAGCTTCGCCGGTATCAACCGCGGCGACCTGATCACCGCGTTCGTCCCGATCGTCGCCGCCTGGCATATCGTGTTGACCGGCCGCTGGGGACGCCGCCATCCGCTCGTCCCGCTCGTCGCCCTCCAATTCCTCACGGTCGCCGTCATCTGCGGTGCCGCAACGATCGTCACCGGCGGCGCGACGCTCGCCATCGCGCCGATCGGGTGGGCGACGATTATCGTCACCGCCCTCTTCGCCAGCTGCCTCGCCTTCATCGCCATGACCGCCGCGCAGCGCGTGATCGACCCGACGCGCGCGGGCGTCCTCTTCGCCATGGAGGCGGTCTTCGGCGCCCTCTTCGGCTGGTGGCTGGGGGGCGAGACGATGACGACGCTCTCGTTTATCGGCGCCTGCCTCATGGTCGCCGGCATGGTCCTCTCCGAGGTCCACGCCCTGGCCCGCGGCCTAATCGCCAAGGTCGTCGGATAACGCGGTGTAGCCAATGGGATACGCTTTCTGCCCTGAACCGCGACACTTCTCTGGACTCCCCGCCGATACCTCATACAGAGTGAAACGACGCTCTTTCGACAATCATCATCCCGGATGACCGGCCTGAATGCCGCGCGGCGGTTGGCGCCCCCACCACCGTGCGGTTGGCCGATCTCCTTGAAACGAGGCCCTGCGGGAAACCGCGGGGCCTTCGTGTATCGGCCCCCTTGCATTTTCGCGCCCCCTGCGCCAGAGCTTCCCGGGAAAGGGGGGACGCCATGGAAACCCGTTCCGATTCCCATCAGGTTCCGGTCGGCTATCTCTTCTGGATATTCGGCTTCATGGGGGCGCACCGCTTCTACTACGGCCGCCCGGTCACCGGGACGATCTGGTTCTTCACGCTGGGGCTGCTGGGCATCGGCTGGATCGTCGACCTCTTCCTCATCCCCTCCATGGACCGCGCGGCGGACCGCCGCTTCGCGGAGGGCGAGATCGACTACACTACGGCCTGGGCGCTGCTCACCTTCCTGGGCTTCTTCGGCGCGCACCGCTTCTACATGCGCAAGTGGGTGACCGGGATCATCTGGCTCTTCACCGGCGGTTTCTTCCTGCTGGGCGTGCTCTACGACTACTGGACGCTCAACGACCAGATCCACGACATCAACGTCCGCGGACACTGAGCATTGTCAGTTTTAAACCGTTCGCAACTTCTTCCCCTTTCTGACGATACCTTTCCCGCATGGGAGGGCTGACGATGTCGCAGGGCATCCGGGACATCGTCGGGGGCGCACCTTCGTTTGTGCTGAGCGCTGAGGCGTCGACGATGCTGGGGCTTTCCGACGCCACCCCGACGGATCCCTTCACCATCGATGACTTTCGAAACGCGCTTGCGGGCGTACCGCTGGGCGAGACGCGCATGGCGCAGCAGTACGCGCTGCTGGCGTCCTGCGCTGAAGCGGGGACGATCAGCGAGGCCGGCGCGCTGCGCTTCCTCCACCGCCTCACCGGCGATCCCCTCTTCGGGCGGCGGCTCTGGTGGCGGCGCACGGAGGGACAGGCGGTGGACTTCGCGCACCACTTCCTCCCCGCGATGGCCGCTTGGTTTCGGGAGGCGAACGCCTTCGCCCGCCACCACGTCGATCCACTCCCCCCCGGCCTCCCCAAGTCGCTGGGCTATCCCACGATGACGGCGGTGGGACTCGTCGGTTCGGCGGCCGACGCCTTCGTGGAGGGCGCCGCGCTCTGGTGGGAGACGGCGAAGGCCGCGAAGGCGACCGGCGATCCGGAGCGCAATGCCGACGCCTTCTTCTTGGGAAGCATGCTGGCAACTCAGCTGCTGATGCTTGCCCGCCTGCCGATGCGCACGCCGCGCGCACCGCTCCCGCGCCTGACGCCGACCGGCCTCGCGCCGGCGATAGCAACGGGCGGCGAGTTGGCGCTGTCGCGCGCGCTTCCGCTGCGCGCCCCCCTTCCGGGCGGGCTGCCGGAGATCGCCGGCGTCATGGCGATGAGCCGCGGGGATCAAACGAAGCGGCGCCACACGCGGCGCAGCCGCCGAAACAACTTCCAAGGGCGAAGCGTTCCCGGTTTTAAAAAGGCACCGCTCCTGTCGAAACAGCGCAAGGGATGGTTCGCCGTGATCGGCAAGGAGCGCATCCGCGCAAAACTCGAGGAGGGGGTCCTCGTCCTGCGCCACGGCAAGGAGCGCGCCTACTATGATCTCAAGGGACAGCCGCTCGGCTCGGAGACCGCAGCGCACGTCATCGAACGCCTGGACACAATCCATCGCGTCGTCGTCGACGGCCTGGAGCAGCGCTTCTGGTTGAGCGACGAGGGCTTCCTGGTGGTGGAGGTGGGCAACCGGTGGAGCTTCTTCCTGCGCGACGGACAGCGCGTCCCGACCGACATGCCGCTGGCCCTCCTGCATCGGAAGGGCACTCCGCACCTCTTCTTCGAGGGGCGCCCGGCGTCCTTCGCCCTGCGCGGAACGAACGGATTCATGACGCGGATCAACGGGTTCGAGTACTGCTGTTCCTACTCCGGCTACGGCGGAACGCGTCAGCGC
>CAYPII010000024.1:0-16778 GCA_964410765.1 uncultured Myxococcales bacterium
GGCCTATCTGCGCACCGCCGAACGCCTCGGCGAGCGCCCCGCCGCCCATTACAAGGCCGAGGAGGCCTGGCGCATCCTCTCCTGGCGCGAGCTCGCCGAACGCATCGTGCAGGCGGCCGCCGGCCTCAAACGGTTGGGGATCAAACCGGGCGAGCGGGTCCTGCTCTTCGCCCAGACGCGCCTGGAGTGGATGATCGCCGACTGCGCGATCCTGACCGCCGGCGGCGTGACCGTCCCGCTCTACCATTCGCTCACCGAGGAGCGCCTGGCCGTGGTGATCGCCGACAGCGCACCGCGGCTGGCCTTTGTCGAGGATCGGGCCTTTCGCACCCGCTTCCAGCGAGCGCGCGAACGTGCGGGCGTGGACGAGTTTCCCATCCTCTTGCTCATCCCCGACGGAGGAAGCGATCTGGAGACGCTCTGGCGGGGGACGCGCCCGGAGGAGGGGGAGGCGGTTCGCGAGGAGGTCGCCGCGATCGACCCGCAGGCGATTGCGACGATCGTCTACACCAGCGGCACCACCGGCGGGCTCAAGGGGGCAGTGCTCACCCACCACAACCTGCTGGCCGAGGTCCGCGGCGACCAGGAGGTCTTCCTCTTCGGCGCCGACGACATCGGCCTGCTCTGCCTCCCGCTGGCGCACGTCCTGGGACGGATGACGCAGTTCTACTGCCTCGTCCAGGGGACGCAGATGGCGTTTGCCGAGAGCATCCAGCGCCTGGCCGAGAACTACCGCGAGGTGCGGCCGCACTTCGTCGTGGCGGTGCCACGCATGCTCGAGAAGATCCACGAGCGGGTGATGGCCTATCTCGAGGGGAAGGGGCGCTTCACCCAGCGCCTGGCTCGCTGGTGCATCGACGTGGGGCTGACGCGCGCCACCTGCCAGATGCGCCATCAGCCGGTCCCGCTGGCGACGACCGTCGGCTTCTGGATCGGCCGGCTGCTCCTCTTCCGGAAACTCCAGGAGCGACTGGGCGGACGCTTGCGCATCGCCATCTGCGGCGGAGCCTACCTGCGCGAGGAGATCGCGAAGTTCTTCCACGCCGCCGGGATCCTCATCCAGGAGGGCTACGGCCTCACCGAGACCTTCGCCGCCGCGACGGTCAACCGGGTCGACGACTTCCGCTTCGGGACAGTGGGGAAGCCGATCCCGGGTGTCGAGATGAATATCTCCGACGAGGGGGAGGTCCTCCTGCGCGGCGAGACGATCTTCAAGGAATACTTGAACAAACCGGAAGAAACAAAAGCCGCTTTTGATGAAAATGGATGGCTGCGCACGGGCGATCTGGGGGGGTATACGCGCGACGGCTTCCTCCGGATCACCGGGCGGAAGAAGGACATCATCATCACGGCGGGGGGGAAGAACGTGGCGCCGCAGATGATCGAGGCGCTGATGGGGCGCTCCCCCTATATCACGCACTTCATCGTCGTCGGCGAGGGGCGCAAGTACCTGACCGCGCTCGTATCGCTCAACCACGAGGCGGTGCGCGAGTACCTGCGCGGCCAGGGGGAGGAGCCCGACGGGGCGCTGGAGCGTCATCCCGGCGTGCGCCGCCTGATCGGCCGGCACGTGGAGGAGATCAATCGGGAGCTCGCGCAATACGAGACGATCAAGCGCTTCGCGATCCTCGACGGCGAGCTGACGATGGACGCGGGGGAGCTGACGCCGACCTTCAAGATGCGGCGCGTGGCGATCATGCAGCGCTATCGGGAGACGATCGACGCGCTCTATCGCGACTGAGCGGTGCCCGCGAAACGGAAAGCAGTTGCACGCAGGGTGTGGATACGGCAAAATAGTGAAATCATGAATAAAAGGGGCCTGAAGGGAGGGGGATTATGACGAGCGCTGGACAACATCAACCGAGTGGCGGGGCACCGAAACCGCCGGCACCACCCACACCACCGACGCCGCCGTCGGGCGGTGGGCAGGGGACCGGCTTGGCGCCGAACATCGCCAGTCTCATCTGCTATCTCTGTGCACCGATCACGAGCATCATCTTTCTGCTCATCGAGAAGGAGAACCGCGATGTGCGCTTTCACGCCTGGCAGTCGCTCGCCTTCGGCGTTGGCTACATCGTGCTGATCATCCTCCTCGAGATCCTCGCGGCGATCCTGGGACTGATCGCGAGCGTGCTGGGCATCATCATCGGGTTCTTCATCCCGATCGTCATGCTCGCCGCCTTCATCATCTGGATCGTCTGCCTCGTGAAGGCCTATCAGGGGGAGCGGTGGCGCATTCCGTTCCTGGGCGACTTCGCCGCGAAGAAGGCGGGCGTCTGAGCGCATCGCGCGCCGGCCGTTCGCGCCATTCGATCATACTGCAGGGCTGGGGTGTCCTCGTGGGCGTCCCAGCCCTCTTTGCGTTCGCTTATTATCTCCCGCGCATTCCCATTCTCAAAGATGTCGCCTTCTGCACGGTCCGGCGATTTCTCGGTGTGAACTGCCCCGGCTGTGGAATGAAGAGCGCGTTCATTGCGCTGATGCACGGCGAGCTACGCGCGAGCGTCGATGCGCATCCGTTGGGGGTCGTCGTCGCGCTCTGGTTCGTCTATCAGTTCGGGCGCGCGCTCGCCGCGGTCATCGCCGGCCGCTGGCCGCGCTCGCTGCTCACCCAAATACAGCGCGACATCCTGCTCTACGCCTTCCTCGCCGCCCTCATCGTCCAGTGGGTGGTGCAGCTGATCGTACGATGGTCTTGAGAGAAGATCGTTACCGTGCGACGGAAGGGGGGCGCCCCTCCATCTGCTGCTGCAGGCGAGCGCGGTCGGCGATGGCACGATCGATCCGCTCGATCGCCTCGGCGTAGCGCTTCTTGCTCGCGATCGCCTGCGCGGCGGCATAGGCGCGGCGGGCCTTTCTATAATCGCCGAGTGCCTCGAGCGCGACCCCCTCGTTATAGAGGGCCGCGCTGTTTCCCGGCTCCGTCTTCTGGACGGCGCGCCAGGAGGCCAGCGCCCCCTGCAGGTCGCCCTCCTTCGCCCGCTTGATTCCCTCGGTGCAGGCGTCGTCCTGTTCGTAGCGGATTGTGTAGTCCAGTTTCTGCGGGACGAGATTCGCGAAGGCGCGGGCGGCGACCGCATCGGCGAGCTCCTCCCACATCCGATTCGCCGAGGGGAGGGCCTTCACCGACGAATCGCCGGTCGCGCGCTGCTCCTCCGATTCGTCGATGCGGTCCTCGGTGAGCACCTGCTCCTGCGGGAGGCGTGTGAGCGCGAGGTGCAAAACGACCTCCGCGCGCTGGACGACCGTGGGCTCGGAACGCGTCACCGTCTTCCTGATCTCCACCCGCCGCGTCTTGCGCTGGCCCTCTTCGTAATAGACCTCGTCGCGATAGCGCCCCGTTCCCTTCTCCTCGGTGACCTTCTCCTCGGTCCGGCGCGAGGTGAAGGAGGAGGAGACGCGGCCGGAGAGCAGCGCATCGGCCGCCCCCTCATCGGCGATGCGGTAGAAGGGCTCTCCGCGCAGCTTCCGCTCGAGCGCACGTTGGACGCGCCGCGCGGCGCGTGCGCTCCCGCCCGCGACCTCGAAGTCGCGGATCGCGAGCGTGTGGGTCCCCGCCACCGGATAGGCGGCCGGGACCATCCGCCGGGCGGTGACCGACGGTGCACAGGCACAGCAGGTGAGGACGAGGGCGGTGGCCAGGATCGCGCGATACATGGAACCTCCTGTCGTTCCGCTGAACATGCGACGAACGGTGGCGCCGTGCAAGCCTCGGGACGAGAATCGCAACAAATCGGGGTCAGGCACTGAAAGTTGCCATACTCGATGTCAGGCATGACATGGAAGGGAGCGTTTCGTTGACATTTCTTTCGGCGCGCCCTACAGCTACGCGGAATCGTTGAGGGATTGCATGAAGATCGCCGTCGCACAGATCGATACGACCGTCGCGGATTTCGCCGGGAATCAGGAGCGTATCCTCGACCGCCTCGCCTGGGCGGAGGGGGCGGGGGCCGACCTCGTTGTCTTCCCCGAGATGGCGATCTGCGGCTATCCGCCGCGCGATCTCCTGGAGGAGCCCGCCTTCGTCCGCCGTGCCGAGGAGAGCGTTGCGGCGATCGCCGCGCGCACGGGAAAGACGGCCGTCGCCGTGGGCTCGGTCACCGTCAACGAGGGGGCGGATGGGCGCGGCCTCTTCAACAGCGCATTGCTGCTGCATAAGGGACGCGTCCTCCACGTCCAGCACAAGACGCTCCTGCCGGAGTACGACGTCTTCGACGAGGCGCGCCACTTCGAGCCGAGCGATCGACACGAGGTCATCTCCTTTGGCGGTATGAAATTGGGGCTGACGCTCTGCGAGGACCTCTGGAGCGGCTACACCTTCCGCGGACGGCGCCTCTACCGCTGTGATCCGGTGGAGCGGCTCTCGAAGGCCGGGGCGGAGCTCGTCCTCAACCTCTCCGCCTCCCCCTTTACGCTCGGCAAGCAGGCGATCCGGCGCGGGCTGGTGACGACCGCGGCGAAGCGCTTCGCCCTCCCTCTCGTCTACTGCAACGCCGTCGGCGGAAACGACGACCTCGTCTTCGATGGGCGCTCCATCGTCGCCGATGCGCAGGGGCGCATCTGCGCGAAGGGGCGGGCCTTCGCCGAGGACGCCTTCGTCGTCGATACGACGGCGCTCGAACCGATCGGCGCGCTTCCCGCGATGAGCGACGCCGAGGAGATGCGCCATGCGCTGGTGATGGGCCTCTCCGACTACATGCGCAAGTGCGGTTTTTCGCGCGTGGTGTTGGGGCTCTCCGGCGGGATCGATTCGGCGGTCGTCGCAGCCCTCGCGGCGGAGGCGATCGGCGGGCGCAACGTGATGGGGGTGCTCATGCCCTCTCCCTACAGCTCGTCCGAGAGCGTCGCCGACGCCCAGGCGCTCGCCGAAAAGCTGGGGGTCATCACCTGCACGACGCCCATTGGCGAGATCTATCGCGCCTACCGCGAGACGCTGGGATTTCACGACGGCGAAGCGGTCTCGCTCGCCGAGGAGAACATCCAGGCGCGCATCCGCGGCAACATCCTCATGGCAATCTCGAACCGCGAAGGAGCGATGGTGCTGGCCACCGGGAACAAGTCGGAGCTCTCGGTCGGCTACTGCACGCTCTACGGCGATATGGCGGGTGGCTTTGCGCTGATCTCCGACCTCCTCAAGACCGAGGTCTACGCGCTTGCGCGGCAGCGCAACGAAGCGGGGGAGGTCATTCCGGAGCGGATCATCACGAAGGCCCCCTCGGCGGAGCTCAAGCCCGACCAGGTCGACCAGGACACGCTCCCCCCCTATGACCTGCTCGACCCGATCATCCGGGCCTACGTGGAGGAGAAGCGCTCGGTCGAGGAGATCACCGCGATGGGCTTCGAAGGGGCCATGGTGGCGCGCGTGACGAGGATGATCGATCGCAACGAGTACAAGCGGCGCCAGGCGCCGCCGGGGATCAAGATCACCGCGAAGGCCTATGGGACGGGCCGTCGCTTTCCGATTGCACACTGTTTCTCGTGAGATCGCGGGATCGTGAGATCGTTCAAACGTGAATTCGTCATCGGGAAAACTCTACGTTGTCGCCACACCGATCGGGAATTTGGAGGATATCACCGCGCGTGCGCTGCGCATCCTGGGTGAGGTCGACCTGATCGCCGCGGAGGATACGCGCCGCACGCGGGGGCTCCTCACGCACTTCAACATTCACACGCCGCTGACGAGCTTCTTTCAGGGCAACGAGCGGGCGAAGGCCGACCGCATCGTCGCGAAGCTCCTGGAGGGGAAGGACGTCGCGCTCGTCTCCGACGCCGGGACGCCCGGCATCTCCGACCCGGGCTATCCGTTGCTGGTACGCGCGATCGAGGCGGGAATCGCCGTCGTCCCGATCCCGGGGCCCTCGGCGCTGACCGCCGCGCTCTCGGCGGCGGGGCTGCCGACCGACCGCTTCACATTCGTGGGCTTCCTCCCCGACAAGAAGGGGAAGCGGCGCGCCGCACTCGAGGTATTGGCGGAGCTGCCCCAGACGCTCGTCCTCTACGTCTCCCCCTACAAGTGGCCGGCGACGATCGCCGACTGCGCCGAAATCCTGGGCGATCGCCCCGCCTGCCTCTGCCGGGAGCTGACGAAGCTCCACGAGGAGTTCGACCGCGCGACGCTCTCCGAGCTCGCCCGCCGGCGCGGGGAGAGGCCGCTCAAGGGCGAGGTCGTCCTCGTTATCGGCGCGGCGGTTGACGATGCGGGGCGGGGCGGATAGGAGGGAGCCATGGAGACGACGATCCGAAAGCTGCTGGAGGAGCTGGGGGAGGACCCCGATCGCGAGGGGCTGCGCCGCACGCCGGCGCGCGTGAAGGACTCGCTGGCCTTCCTCACCGAGGGCTACCGGCAGGACCCCGAGGCGCTCATCCGCAACTCCGTCTTCTCCGACAAACACGAGGAGATGGTGCTGGTGAAGGATATCCCGCTCTATTCGCTCTGCGAGCATCATCTGTTGCCCTTCTTCGGCCACGCGCACGTCGGCTACATCCCGAACGACAAGATCGTGGGGATCTCGAAGATCGCGCGGATGGTCGATCTGTTCGCGCGCCGCCTGCAGGTGCAAGAGCGCCTCACCAACCAGGTCGCCGAGACGCTGATGGAGGTGTTAAGCCCCAAGGGGGTGGCGGTCGTCGTCGAGGCCGAGCACCTCTGCATGCAGATGCGCGGCGTCCAGAAGCGCGGGACGGCGGTCATCACCTCCTCGATGCTCGGCGCCTTCCGCAAGCGCCCCGAGACCCGCGCGGAATTCATGAATCTGATCAAGTAGACGCTCTCCCAAAGGAGGAGCCACATGAAGCGGATCATCGCCGCCGTCGTCGTGCTCGTCGTCATCATCGCCGCGGTCTTCATCGCCCTCCACTGGCAGCAGGGATACCGCTGGTCCTGTTGTTCGCGATCGTCTCAACCGGGGAGCGCGCCGGCGACGGCTGCGCGGCCTTTGAGCGACGACGACGGGACTCCCTTCTACCGGCCGTCGGTCGAGGAGAGCTATCGCAAACTCCAGATCCGCACTTCCATCTATGAGTCGCTCCCGCCGCGCGGCGCCGGAATTCGCCTGGGCATCTATCAGGCGCAGGCCGCCTGCGGGGAGGGGGCGACCGCCAAGAACATGGATCGCCTGGAGCGGGCGGTGAAGGCGGCGAGCGCCTACCAGGTGCAGCTGCTCGCCTTTCCGGAGCTCTACGTCCCCGGTTATACGTTGAGCCCGAAGATGGCCCGGAAGGTGGCCGAGTTTAAAAACGGCCCGAGCATCACGCGCGCGCAGGGGCTCGCCAAGCAGCACGGCATGGCGCTCATCGTCCCCTACGCCGAGAAAGCGAAGGCCCCCGACGGCACGATGCATTATTACGACAGCATCGCCGTGATCAGCGAGGAGGGGGCGCTGCTCGACAGCTATCGCAAGACGCAGCTCTACGGACAGCAGGAGCGCGACAACTGGAGCTTCGGCACGAGCGACTATCCGGTCCACGCGATCAACGGCTTTCCGGTCGGCGTGCTCAACTGCTACGAGTGCGAATTTCCCGAGCTCTCGCGCGTCCTCGCCCTGCACGGGGCGAAGCTCATCGTCGGACCGACTGCCGCCGACAACTACTACACCCTCCCGGACGGCACCCGCAGCAAGGTGCCCTATCCGGACGTGGCCGAGATCCTCTTCCCGGCCAACGCCTACGCCAACAACATCTTCTTCGCCTACGCCAACCGGGCGGGATATGAGACGCGGGGGAAGGATGTCTGGCACTATCGGGGGAACAGCATGGTCGCCGGGCCGCACGGCGACATCATCGTCGCCGCTGACCACGAGCAGGACACGCTGCTCATCGCCGACTGCGTTCCGGCTTACTACGGCATGACGCACCCGGCGCCGAAGTACTACTACCTCAAGGATCGGCGTCCCGACCTCTACAAGTCGCTGGTGGCGCCACAGGCGAAGTTCCTCGAGATCGAGCCGACGAAGATTGATCTGCAGACGAACTTCCTCGACGGCGGCTTCACCTATCCAACCTACGAGGACGGCAAGGAGATCCCCGCGGAGGCGACGCAGTAGGGGGGCGGCTTTCCCTCTTTACGGCGCGCCTCGAACGCTTTACCCTCGCGCACCATGGCACGGTGTTTGCCCAGCGCACGGGGGGGATGCGCGGCGCTCCTCCTGGCCTTCCTCCTCCTCAGCGGCTTCACGGCAGCCGCGAAGATTCCGGCGGCGCCGGTGCTCACCCTCTATCGCTTCAACGGCGATCGCGAGGTGCCCTATTACAGTGTGGACGAATTCGTTCGGCACGGGACACGCCGGCGCGCGGGGACGCTCGCGCAGGGCAGCTCGGTCATCCCCTGTCTGGTCATCCGCAACGGCCGCCCGCTGACCGATGCGCGCGGGACGCCCTATGTCGGTTTCGAGGTCGTGGTCGATGCCCGAAAGGCCACGCGCGCCACCACCGATGCCTTCAACGAGGCGGTGACACGGCAGGCGGGCCGAACGGTCGAGAACCACCACTGCCCGAGCGGCGTGCGGCACGTGATCAGCGTGCGGTCGCTCTATCCGCTGGAGAAGGAGCCCTTCTTCGATCCCGCACCGCCGAAGAAGCGACCGCGCTTGCCGAAGCGGCCGAAGACGCTCGACGCGATCGTTCGCGCCTTCCACAACTCACCGCAGTGCGCGAAGGCGAACCGCTCGCTCGTCGGGCGGCGCGCATCACTGCTCGAGGCCTGGGAGCAATTCGTCGCGGAACATGCGCGGCGCTGGTCGGCGACGAAGCTCTCACAGGCGATGCAACTGGACATCGTCCTGCGCACGGCGCTCTTCGAGGGGCACCTCGAGCGCGGATGCAGCGCCTACGGGGCCTGCGAGCGCAACATCGTCGCACTCTCCATCCGCAACCGGGCGCGCGGGGCCTGCCGCAGGAAACAGGGCTGCCGCTACGAGGGGGACTTCGTCGGTGTCGCCACGGAGATCTCGCAGTATAATATCTGGGATGAATTCCTTACGCAGATCTCGGGGCTCACCGCCTGCTTCCTGCGCGAGGACCTGAGCGACCCGCCGCCGCTCGCCGAAGGGGAGCAATATGACTTCAACGCGGTGTACTATCGAAAGCTGCGGCGGATGTACGAGCAGAACGCGGTGGATGTAGAGCGCATCCTCTTCGGCGACGCGAAGGCGCTGCGCGCGGTCTTTCCGAAGAACGCTATGGGCGATCTCGCGCACCTCCGACACTACTATCACCCCCCGGCGATGGGGAAGTGCTTTCCGCAGTTCAAGCGCATCGAGTATATCTCGGGCGCGGCCGCGCAAAAGCGGAAGGACTACGCGTTGATCGCGAACACGCGGATCCAGGTCGGGCAGAAGGTGGGCGGGGGCTATCGCTTCAAGTCCTTCGAACTCGACGCGCAGCCCGACCGCGACGTCGTCGCGATCGCCGACGACTATCCCGGCTTCGTCATCGATCGGCGAAAGGTAAGTTTGCGCAGTCCGCGCCGCTGCGTTCCATACGGGGTCCCTCGCGGCTGCCGTTTCAAACGGGTGGAGCGCTATCGCCGCACGCCGCATTGGATCCGTGCGGGCAAGCCGCTGGCGGTCAGCTGCCGCGTCGCCGAGCGGGGTGCGGAGTGCACCGAAAAGGCGCGGTATACGATCGAACAGGTGGGGGGGCGCTGCGACACCGAGATGCAGCCCTTTTCCGGCGTTCGATAATTCCTCATGATGCTTGGGGACGTTCCTCCGTCAGAAACCTCTTGATTCACAAAGAGAATAAACGGCCGTTTGAGATGTGTGACGACGGTCGTTCGGAAATGCGCACGTTCCGCTTACCGAACAGGCGTCGTCACAAACACAAAATGGCGGTCTATTTCGCTTGTGGATCTATGCGTTATGCACCGAGGAACGTCCCCGACTTGCAAACAAAGAAGGAGGTTGCCGTTACTGTTCCGGCAGGCGATTGGCGAGAGCTCGAATTCGCGTCTCGATCTCATCCCGAACGGCGCGGAAGGCCTGGAGGCGCTCCTCCTCGTCCCCCTGCGCGCGAATGGGATCGTAGATATCCCAGTGTTCGCGCAGCGCCATCTCGGGGTAGTGGGGGCAGGATTCGTTCGCGGCGTCACAGAGCGTGACGATGACGTCCGGGTGAATGTCGCCCAGCTGTTCGATCGACTTCGAGTACTGGTCGCTGATGTCGATGCCGCGCTCGCGCATCGCCGCGATCGAGAGCGGATGGACGCCGGAGGCGAGCACGCCCGCGGAGCGAACCTCCCAGCCGGAGAGGATTTCGCGCGCGAGCCCCTCGGCCATCTGGGAGCGACAGGTGTTTCCGGTACAGAGAAACAAGATCGTTTTTCGTCGTTTGTCGTTCGTCGTTCGTTGTTCGACCATCGCGCTTACACCCTCCGGTACTTCTGATAGGTCAGCGTGCGGCCCTCGGCGCGCCACTTCTCGGCGAAGAAGGTCGGAAAGGCGTCGGGGAGATCGGCGAGCATCGGGGAATCATAACAGTTCTCGAGTCCCGGGACGCGCTGCGCGTTCTCCGCCACCCAGTCGGCGTAGGGTCGGGAATCGGTGGCGAAGAAGAGGTTGCCGTTCGGCTTGAGGATGCGCGCGCACTCATCGAGGAAAGCCGGGCTCACGGCGCGGTTCTTGGCGTGGCGCTTCTTCGGCCAGGGGTCGGGGAAGTTGACGTGGATCTCGTCGACGCTGGCAAAGGCGAAGAACTGGGGGAGGGCGTGTCGCGCGTCGTCCTGGATCAGGCGCACGTTCGCGAGCTCCCGTCGTTCGGTCCGCGCGATCAGCTTGTCGACGCGCTTGCGCTTGATCTCGATGCCGACGACCGTCGCCGCCGGGTTTCGCTCGGCGAGGTGGAAGAGGAAGTCGCCGCGCCCGGGACCGACCTCGACGATGAGGGGCTCTGCGGCGCTCAGCTCGAGCGCGGCCGGATAGAGGACCGGCGTGCGGACGAGCTGGACGACGTCGAGGACTTGGAGCGTTCGTGCGGCCATGATCGGCGGACCCTCGCCTACGGGGCGGGCGGCTGTCAAGCTCCGGGCGCGCTCGGCGGGCGCGCCCATCCCTCCCGGTCCAAATAGAGCAACGTCCCGCCGACCGTCAGCGGCGCGGCGAAGAGCAGACTGAAGAAGGGGATGAGGAAGCCCACGCCGAGGCCGACGAGCGCCCAGCGCTGGCGCTTCGCAAAGCGCCAACGCTCCCCCAGCGGCATCACCTTTCGCCCCATCGGGAGGTCGGCGAAGGAGAAGCCCAAGTCCCAGCAGCCGAAGAAGAAGGTGAGGGCGACGTAGAGCGGTGCCCCGACGACGGGGATGAAGTTGAGGACGAAGAGGACGATCGGGATGGCGATGAGGATTGCCGCCTTGATCGATTCGATCTTCAGGATCCTCAGGAGGTCGCCGACGAACTTCTTCCACGAGAAGGGGGGCGGTTCGCGCCCGGTGACGAGTGTCTCGACGCGCTCGGAGAGGGCGTCGTTGAAGGGGGCGGCGATGACGAGTGCGGCCGCATAGCCGACGATCAGCAACAGGATGATGCTGATGAGGATGACCAGGAGCTGAAAGAACTTGTCGAGCACCCAGAGCAGGCCGTCGAGCGCCACCCAGTACCAGGTGTCGGGGTCCGCGATCGTGATGTGCCCGAGGTGATCGGAGAGCCAGCCGTAGACGTCTCCGTAGTAATGAATGAAGAGGCCCAGCATCGCCCCCATGAGCAGGAGGCCCAGCAGCGTCGGGAGGATCGCCCACGGCCAGAGGCGCGGGTGCGCGAAGAGATAGCGGAAGCCGCGAAAGAGAAAGTGGACGCCGGCGATGAAATCCTTGATCAGGGCCATGGGGTGAACATAAGATAGACGTCGCGGAACGGCAAGGGGAGAGGCGATGGCGGAGCTCGACCGGCAGATCGACGGATACCTCACCCACCTCAAGGTGGAACGGCGCCTCTCCGCCAACACGCTGGAGGCCTACGCGCGCGACCTGCGCCGGATGGCGACGCACGTCGCAACGCGCGGCCGCACGTCGGCCGGCGCGGTGACCGAGGCGGACCTGCTGGACATCCTCGTGGTCCTCAGCTGCGAGGGGATGAGCGCGCGCAGCGTTACGCGCATGCTCGTCACGATGCGCGGATTCTTCGTCCACCTGCTGCGCGAGAAGGCGATCGAGGCCGATCCGATCGCGCGGATCGAGTTCCCCGGGCGCTGGAAGAAGCTCCCGAGGGTCCTTTCCATCACGCAGGTCGATGCGCTGCTCGCCCAACCCGACCGCCGGACCATCTTGGGTCAGCGCGACCATGCGATCCTGCAGCTCTTCTACGCCTCGGGACTTCGCATCTCCGAGATGGCGGCACTGGAGATCGATCGGATCAACCTCCAGCAGGGCACTTGCATGCCGCTGGGGAAGGGGTCGAAGGAGCGCGTCGTCCCGATGGGGCAGCAGGCGATCGACGCGATTACCGTCTATCTCGACGACGCCCGTCCGCGCCTGGCCGGGAAGCGCCTCTGCGGCACGCTCTTCCTCTCGCGCCTGGGGGCGGGGCTCACGCGCCAGCGACTCTGGGGGATCATCAAGCGCTGCGCGCGCAGCGCTGGGATCACGATCAACGTCACGCCGCACATGCTGCGGCACTCCTTCGCCACGCACCTCATCGAGAACGGCGCGGACCTACGCTTCGTCCAGGCGATGCTCGGGCACGCCGATATCGCCACCACGCAGATCTACACGCATGTCTCCCGCGCACACCTGCGCAACCTCTACGAGAAGTTCCACCCGCGTGCCTGAGGGGCAAGAACGCGTTGACTTTCTGACGCCTTTCCCCGAGCATGCGCCGCCATGCAGAGCCGCATCATCGACCTCATCCTCTTCTATCCGCTCTTCCTCTTCTCGCTCTCGTTTCACGAGGCGGCGCACGGCTACGTGGCGGAGCGCTTCGGCGACGACACCGCGCGCCTGATGGGGCGCGTGACGCTCTCGCCCTTTCCGCACATGGACCTGATCGGTACGGTCTTCCTGCCGATCTTCGGGATCCTCACCGGGGCCCCGGTGATCGGGTGGGGGAAGCCGGTTCCGGTCAACCCCTATCGCCTGCAGGGGGATCGCCGCCGCTCCTCGCTCTGGGTCGCCGCCTTCGGCCCGGTGAGCAACTTCTTCCTGGCGGTCTGCTTCGCGCTCCTCACCCGAGGGCTCATCGCGCTCGTTCCGAGCATGCCGCTCTCCTGGCTCACCCCCGGCACGGCGGGGGCGACGACGCTGGGGTCGGTCTTCGCGATCCTCCAGATGGGGGTGATCCTCAACCTCATCCTCGCCTTCTTCAACCTCCTGCCGCTCCCGCCGCTGGATGGGGGGACGGTCATCCGGGGAGTTCTCCCGCTCGCCAGTCTGGAACAGTACGACCGCTTCTCGCGCTTTAGCTTCTTGATTTTGCTTGTCCTGTTTGTAACCGGCCTGCTAAGGTATCTGCTCGTGCCGGTGATGTTCGTCGCCGGCCTCCTGCTGCCGTAGAGGATACGACGCAAATGGCTGAAAAGAAGCGTGTTTTAAGTGGAAACCGGCCGACCGGGCGCCTCCATTGGGGCAACTACTTCGGGGCGCTGCGCAAGTGGACCGAGCTGCAGTCCGACTACGACTGCTTCTACTTCATCGCCGACTGGCACGCGCTCACCACCGGCTACGATCGCACGCAGGAGATATTCCCCTCGGTCCTGGAGGTGTTGCGCGACTGGCTCGCCGTCGGGATCGACCCCAAAGAGGCCACGCTCTTCATCCAGTCCTGGGTCCCGGAGCACGCCGAGCTGCACCTGCTCCTCTCCATGATCACGCCGCTGGGCTGGCTCGAGCGCGTCCCCTCCTTCAAGGACATGCAGCAGCAGATGGCCGACCGTGATCTGAACATGTACGGTTTTTTGGGCTATCCGCTCCTGCAGACGGCCGACATTGTCATCTACAACGCTCATTTCGTTCCGGTGGGGGAGGACCAGGTCGCGCACCTGGAGTTCGCGCGCGAGGTCGTGCGCCGTTTCCACCACATCACCGGGCGTGAGGTCTTCCGCGAGCCGCAGCCGATGCTCACCGAGGCGCCGCGGGTGCCGGGGGTGGACGGGCGCAAGATGAGCAAGAGCTTCGACAACGCGATCTACATTGCCGACGACCCCGAGGTGATCCGCAAGAAGATGATGGCGGCGATCACCGACCCGGCGCGCAAGCGGCGCGACGATCCCGGACACCCGGAAGTCTGCAACATTTTCGCCTACCACAAGCTCTTCACCGATCCGGCGGAGGTCGCGACGATCGACGCGCAGTGCCGCGCGGCGGAGATCGGCTGTGTCGACTGCAAGAAGCGCTGCATCGAGAACGCGGTGCGCTTCTGGGCGCCGATCCAGGAGCGGCGTGCCGTCTGGGAGGGGCGCGACGAGGAACTTCTGGAGATCGCCCGCGACGGTTCCTGCCGCGCACAGTCGGTCGCGCGCGAGACGATGGAGATCGTGCGCAGCGTGATGGGGTTGGTCTATCGTTGATGAGACGGGACGGACCGAGATGAACACCGAAGCGAACAACGAATACCGCGTGAACCTCGAGGTCTTCGAGGGGCCGCTGGACCTGCTCCTCTACCTCATCAAGAAGAACGACCTGGACATCTACGACATCCCGGTCGCGTTCCTCCTCGAGGAGTACATGCGCTACCTCGACACTCTGCGCGAGCTCGACATCGACCTCGCCGGGGAGTTCCTCCTGATGGCCGCGGAGCTCGCGCACCTGAAGTCGAAGCTCCTCCTTCCCGAGGAGGGGATGGGTGAGGAGGAGGAGGGGGCCGACCCGCGAGCCGACCTCGTCCAGCGCCTGCTCGATTTCCAGCGCTACAAGGAGGTCTCCGAGCAGCTCGCCGAACGCTCCATGCTCGGGCGCGACGTCTATGTTCCGTTGGCGCCGGAGCGCGTCGAGAGTTCTGCCGACGGTCCGATCGAGGGCGACGTCTACGAACTGGTGGAGGCCTTCTCCAACCTCCTCAAAAAGGTCCCGGAGGCGCAGTTCCACGAGGTGGCGGTCGACCGCATCTCGATCAACGATCGCATCTACCAGATCCTGGAGCAGCTGAAGGCCAAGGCGACGATGACGCTCGAGGAGCTCCTGCCGCCTTTGGAGGAGATCACGAAGTACGACATCGTCATCTCCTTCATCGCGTTGCTCGAGATGGCGCGCTTGAAGATGATCTCGGTCTATCAGAACGAATCGTTTGGCTCGATCTTCCTGCAACGCGCGATGGAGGAGGTCAGCGAGGAGGAGGCGCTCCACCTCGTCGAGACGGAGGCGACCGGCTTCGAGGCGCGGACAAAAGAGGACGGCGGAACGCCGAAGGAGTAACGCCATGGAACGTGCAGAGCTCAAACCGATTATCGAGGCGATGGTCTTCGTCGCCGAGGAACCGATCACCGAGCGGATGCTGCTCGCGGCGCTCGAGGAGACGCCGGTGACGAAGGAGGAGCTGCGCGCGGCGATCGCCGAGATCGAGGCGGAGTGGAACGAAGCCTCCGAGCGGGGCTTGCAGCTCGCCGCGGTCGCCGGCGGCTATCAGTTTCGCACGAAGGAGACGATGGCCTCCTGGCTGCGCAAGCTCAACGTGCCGAAGCCGATGCGCCTCTCCGGCCCGGCGCTGGAGACGTTGGCGATCGTCGCCTACAAGCAGCCGATCGTCCGCAGCGAGGTCGAGACGATTCGCGGCGTCGACAGCGGCGGGGTCCTCAAGACGCTGCTGGAACGGCGCCTGCTGCGCATCGTTGGGCGGCGCGACGAGCCGGGCCAGCCGCTCCTCTACGGCACGACGAAGGAGTTCCTCGAGATCTTCAACCTGCGGAACCTCAAAGAGCTGCCGACGCTGCGTGACATCGAGGAGCTCGCGCGCGAACACCGCACGAAGGGCGAGGCGCCGAAGGGGGAGGGTGAGGAGCTCACCGAGCTGCTCCCGAAGGAGGGGATCGAGGAGGACGAGGAGGAGACCGAGGTCATCGAGCGGCGTCCGATCGACGACGACGAGGAATCGGAGAAGGATCACGAGGCGTTGTCGCACCTGGAGACGACGCTCAAGGACCTGCGGCGTCTCGAGCGCAGCGTCTTTCCGAAGGAGAAGACGCCGCAGACGGGGGAGGGCCATGCCGAACAGAGCGGGGCAGAGGCGGCACCCACATCGGAAGGGAACACCACGCCGTCAGACGACGCCGACGCGACGGCACAAGACGCTGCCACGGCGGATGCGCCTGGCGCGGATGATCGCCCTTTCGAGTGAGCTCTCCCGACGCGCCGCTGAGGAGGCGATCGCCCGCGGTGCGGTGACGGTGAACGGCGCTGTGATCACCACACCGGCGACGACCGTCGACATTCAGGACGACCGGGTATGCCTGGAGGGACAACGCCTCCGCATCACGTCGCTTGCCACCTATATCGCCTATCACAAACCGCGCGGGCTGATCGTGACGAAGTCCGATCCGCACGGCGGTGATCTGATCTGGAGGGACCTCGCGCGCTTTCGCGCGACCTGCAACGCGGTGGGCCGCCTCGACCGCGATTCGGAGGGGCTCCTGCTCGTCACAGACGACGGCGATTTCCTCAACCGCCTGACGCACCCCCGCCACGAGATCGCAAAAACGTATGAAGTCCGCGTGCGCGGCCTCCCCGATGCGAAGGCGCTCCAGGCATTGCGCGACGGCGTGATCATAGAAGGACGCCGTACGCTGCCGGCGGAGGTGACGCGCATCGACAAGGGGGACGACAATGCCCGCTTTCGCGTGCGCATCCGCGAGGGGCGCTTCAT
>CAYPII010000024.1:16788-17399 GCA_964410765.1 uncultured Myxococcales bacterium
ACGAGCACTGCGACGTGGTGATCGTCGGGGCCGGCGCGAGCGGCATGACCGTCGCGGCCCACCTCGCCGAGGCGGGGCACGACGTCATCGTGCTCGAGGAGGGGCGCAATCGGCAGATCCGTCGGATGTTCGAGTCGGTCGGCCACCGTGTGATCCGACTGCGCCGCGTCGCAGTCGGGGATCTGAAGCTCGGCCATCTCAAGGCAGGGGAGTGGCGCTTCCTGAAGGCCTTCGAGGTGGAACGCCTCCTGCGGGAGGCGGGGATGGGATCGCGCGCCGACTAGAGCAGGGTCCGGACCTCCGGTTCCAACTCCACATCACAGAGCGCTGTCACGCGCGCCTGCATCTCGCGGGTGAGGGCGACGACGTCCGCGGCGGTGGCGCCCCTCTCGGCCACGACGATGTTGGCGTGCTGTGGCCAGACGCGCGCGCCGCCGCGTGTGAGCCCTTTGCAGCCCGCCTCCTCGAGCAGTCTGCCCGCCGCGGTCTTGTTGCCCTGTGCATCGCACGGATTCTTGAAGAAGCTCCCCGCTGTGCAGACGCTGCGCCAATCGGGGTGCTTCGAGCGGCGATCGGCCAGGCGCTCCTCGGCGCGGTGCGCCAGTTCCTGC
>CAYPII010000024.1:17409-22729 GCA_964410765.1 uncultured Myxococcales bacterium
AGTAGCGGGGGCGAGGCGGAAGCGCGCTTCAAGCAATATCTCGCCGCTCTCGCGCAGGCGGCTGGTACGATAGCCCAGGGCGAGCTCCGTGGCGGGGCACTCCCGCACGCAGCCATCGAAGTCGGCCAGCAGTGACGATTCGAGCCGATCGCCGATCGCCGTCCCATAAGCGCCGGCATTGCCGGCGATTGCCCCGCCGACCGTGCCGGGGATTCCGGCCAAGTCGGCGAGCCCCGCCAGCCCGGCATCATTTGCGAAGCGCACGAGGGTGGCCAGCGACGTACCGCCGGAGGCGATGAGGCGTCCGTCGCAGAGCTGCGGCTCGCGCTCGGCGCGGAAGACGATCACCAGGCGCTCGACCGGGCCATCGCCTGCCAGGACGTTGGAGCCGTGGCCGAGGAGGGCGATGGGAAGCCCCTCGGAGCGCGCCCGCGTGAGTGCGGTGAGGACCCCCTCGGCATCGGCGGCCTCCGCGAGGATCGACGCCGGCCCCCCGATGCGAAAGGTGGTGTACTGCGCGAGGAGGATGTTTCGATGATAATCCATTACTCCTCAGTGTCTTAGAGCTCTACTTTAAAAGTGCTTTGGAAGTGCTGGCCACCGCCCTCACTCCTCCTCATACTGGAAGCGATGGCCAGGGGCAAGCGATTCCGGGAGATCGCGAAAATCCCCTTTTCAGCACTTTGAAATATCCTTATAGAAAAACGAATGCTTGAGCGATTCCGCCGCAAATTCTCGACGAAGCTGATCCTCCTGATTAGTCTCGTCTTTTTGATTCCGGTCCTCACGAGTCTGGTGACGCTGGTGATCACCTCGCGCGTCTCGCTCGTTCGCTTCGATGCGGCTCTGGAGGCGGGCGCAGGGGAGCAGCAGCGGCTTCTGCGGGAGATCTTTCCGCAGAGCGACCACGAGGAGATCGCGGACGCTGGAGAGCTCCTCCGGTCGCTGCGCAGCTACGAGCAGCGTCGCTCTGTCGGCCTCTTCGTCAGCTTGCTCGTCGTCAGCTTCGTCCTGGCCGGCGTCGTCATCCTCCTCTCGATGCTCATCCTCAAGCGCGGAATGCTCTCGCTCCACGAGCTCTCGCTCGCAGCGGCGAAGGTGGGCGAGGGGGACTTCGATGTCCGGCCGGTCTGTCGCTCGCACGACGAGTTCGCCAACCTGGTGGGCGCCTTCTCGACGATGACGCAGCGGTTGCGCGAGACGATGATCTCGCGCGACTTCTACAACCACGTTCTGGAGTCGATGCCGGCGGCGGTCTTTACACAGGATCGCGATGGAGTGATCACGACCTGGAACCGGCAGGCGACAGCGCTGACGGGACTCGCTCCTTCCGAGACGGTCGGACGGCGACTGGAGGCCTTCGCCGACTGGCTCGGCGAGCCGCCCCCCCTCGAGGAGATTCCCTTCTACGGTCGCGAGGCGGTCATCCGCACGCGCGACGGGGAGCAGCGCATCGTCTCGAAGGGGATCGACTTTCTCTACGATCGCAGCGGCGCGCATACGGGATTGATCGAGACCTTCATCGACATCAGCGAGCAGAAGGCGCTGGAGCGCCAGCTCGTCATCGCCAAGGAGCGCGCGGAGGAGTCGAGCCGCCTGCGCAGCGAGTTCCTGGCGAACATGAGCCACGAGATCCGCACGCCGCTCAACGGCATCCTGGGGCTGGCCGAGATCTCGATGGAGGGGGCCGACGACCCGGAGTTGCGCCAGAGCTTCACGACGATCCATCAGTGCGGGCGCAACCTCCTGCACCTCATCAACGAAATCCTGGAGCTCTCCAAGCTCGAGGCGGGGAAGATGGTTTTGCACAACGCGATCGTCTCGCTTCAGGATGTCGTGCGGGAGGCGGTGCAGACCATTCGTCCGAGCGCCGAGAAGAAGGGGTTGGTACTCGCGGTGGCGATCGCGGACGATGCGCCGGCGACGATCGAGACCGATGCCCGCAAATTCGTGCAGATCCTGCTCAACCTCCTGGGCAACGCGGTGAAATTCACCGACGCGGGGTCCATCCGCCTCGCGGTGGCGCCAAACCGCGGGCAGCACCGCGGCGACCTCGTCGTCTCCGTCCAGGATACCGGCTGCGGCATCCCCGAGGAGCGGCGCGAGCACATCTTCGAGAGCTTCGTGCAGGCGGAGGGCTACCTCAAGCGCGGCGGCGATGGCACGGGGCTGGGGCTCACGATCGCGCGCAAGCTCATCGACCTCATGGGGGGGGAGATCTGGTTGGAGAGCGAGGTGGGGAAGGGGTCGACCTTCTCGTTCACCATCGAGAGCGGCGCCACGCTGCAAGACCTGGACCGACGATGATCCATCAACCGTTCGCCTTCATCGACTGGGTGGTGCTGGCCGCCTACCTCGTCATCGTCATCCTCATCGGCATCGTCTATCGGGCGGGGCGCGAGGGGGTCTTCGACTACTTCTTTGCGCGCAAGCAGATGCCCTGGTGGGCGGTCGGCATCAGCCTGATCGCCACCTCGGTCTCGGCCTCGACCTTTCTGGGCAATCCGGCCGAGGCGTATCAGTTCGACCTGCGCCTACTGCAGCTCAACATCGGCGTGCCGATAACGATCGTCATCGTCTGCGCGGTCTTCATCCCGTACTTTCAGCGCTCGAACGCCTCCTCGGCCTACGAGGTGCTGGAGCAACGCTTTGATCTCAAGACGCGAACGCTCGCCAGTGTCTTCTACGTCGTGCACGTCCTGTTGCGCACCGGCATCCTCATCTTCGGGCCGTCGCTCATGGTCGCGCAGGTCACGGGCGTGGACGTGCGGCTCGTCATCATCGTTGTCGGCATCGTCTCGCTCTTCTACACGACGCTTGGCGGCATCCGCGCGGTCATCTGGACAGATGTCCTCCAGTTCTTCATCCTCTTCGGCGGTGGCGTGCTCGTCTGTACCTTCGTCATGCTCGACGTCCCCGGCGGCTTCGGCGCGATCCTTGGCCAGGCGGAAGCCGCGGGAAAGCTCACCTGGTTCGACCCCTCGTGGGGGTTGGCCAACCCGCGCAACATCTGGGCGGCGGGGATCGCCTACCTGGCGCTCGACCTCGCGATCCGCTCGACCGACCAGCAGTTCGTCCAGCGCTACCTCTCGTGCATCGATGTGCGCCGCAGCCAGTACGCCGCGATCCTCTCGGCGGTGCTGGGCTTCTTCGTCGCGATCCTCTTCTTCGGCGTCGGCATCTTTCTCTGGGTCTTCTACCGCACCTACCCGGCGCAGCTCGACGTGAGCGGGGTCAACGCGATCCTCCCGCACTACATTGCGATGAAGCTCCCCTGGGGGGTGTCGGGGCTCATCGTCGCCGCGGTCTTCGCCGCCGCGATGAGCTCGATCGACTCGGCGGTCAACGCCGTCTCGAACACGGTGACGATCGACTTCTACAAGCGCTTCGGCGGAACGGATGGTCGGCGCGAGCTCGCCTTCGCGCGACTCGTGACCGTCGGGGTGGGCATCATCGGCGTGGCGATCGGCATCTATTCGACGACGGCGGGGAAGAACCTCTTCGTCCTCGCACTCTCCTACACATCGCTCTTTACCGGCGCGCTCTTGGGGATCTTCCTGCTCGCCGTCGCCACGAAGCGGGCGAGCGGGTGGGGGACCTTCATCGGCGCCCTGCTGGGGCTGGTGTCGATCGTCGTCGTTGCGAAGCTCCTCGCGCTCGAGATCGCCTGGCCCTGGTATCCGGTCATCTCGATGACGGTGACGGTCGTCTGCGGGTATCTGTTGAGCTTCGTCCTGCCCGGGCGGCGGCAGGAGGGGAGTCATGCGTAGGCGGCACGCCACGTTTCTCGTCCTCCTCCTGTTCCTCCTGAGCGCGGCCTGCGCCAAGGACCTCGTCACCGGCAAGACGACGCTCAACTACTACGATCTGAAGAGCGAGCCGCGCCTGGGCGGCGAGGTGCTGAATGCGCAGCTGGCCGCGTTGCACAAGGAGGGGAAGAAGCTCGACCGCGAGGCCGATGCAGAGGAGTACGAGCGGTTGCAGAAAATCGTCGCGCGGCTGCAAAGGGTCTCGCACGTTCCTGACTTCCCCTACGAGGTACACCTGGCCGACGTCGATATCGTCAATGCCTGGTGCGCCCCGGGCGGCAAGATGATGGTCTACGCGGGGCTCTGGAAACAGAAGGAGGGGCTTGTCGAGAAGGGGAACGAGGACGAGCTCGCCGCTGTGATGGCGCACGAGATGGCGCATGCGAACGCGCGGCACGTGACCGAGACGATCAGCCGGAACATGACGATCGTCATGGCGGGGACGGCGGCACAGACGGCGATCTCGGCGGGGGGCTCGGCGCAGGGGGCCGACCTCTTCGGGCAGCTCTTCACGGATGGGATGAACATCTACGTCCCCAGCTATTCGCGCAAAAACGAGTTCGAGGCCGACCGGGTGGGGCTGCTCTACATGGCCAAGGCGGGCTACGACCCGCGCGTGGCGGTCGAGCTGTGGAAGAAGGCGGCGAAGCGCAAGAAGGATCGGACGAGCATTTATGCCTCGCACCCGGCCAGCGGCGCGCGCGCGCAGGCGCTGGAGCAACTCCTCCCCGAGGCGCTGGAGCTCTACCGCCAGGCGACGGGGGAGGTCATCCCCGAGAAATAATCCCGTTGATCAGCAGACCTTCTGAAACCCCATGCGCGTGAGCATCAAGCGCATGGCGGCGATAGCGCGCGGATCGCGCGTCTCCAGACAGTGGAGGATGAGCGAGGCCAGCCAGGGACTGCGCTTCCTGAGCGACCGGACCCGCCGAGCGATGGTGGTGCTGGACTTCCGGTTCATGGCTCCCCCCTTTGGACTCCAAGATATCTATTTCTAATATATTAGAAAATAGATGTCAAATATTGCTTTACTCAGAAATAGATGTGGTGATATATGGTCGGAACTCATGGGAGGGGGCGATGCCGCTCATCGAGAAGAAGCCGAAGCAGACGCCGCGGACGAAGAAGGGGAGCTATGCCTTCTACCTCTCCAAGGGGCTCGTCGACGATATCGGGCAGGTGGCGAAGGAGACGGGGCGGAGCAAGAGCGAGGTCCTCGAGATCCTCGCGCGCGCGGGGCTTGAGCTGCACGTGAAGGAGAAGTAGGGAACGGAACGACTTCGCGAGAGAGAGGGCGCTCATTCGAGCGCCGTTTTCATGTGTTGCAGAGAGGGACGGATCCGCAAGGATTCGTCCCGGATTTCCTTTGCGTTCGCAACGGGCGATGGGATCTCCCTTGTTTGGTGGAGCCGAGGGGGGGAAGGCCGACGGCTCAAACGCTCCGTCCTTCCCCCTTGGCTCCCGTGAGTGGATGGCCGCTTCGTTGCTGGGCGCGCTCGCCTTGATACTCC
>CAYPII010000025.1:0-22059 GCA_964410765.1 uncultured Myxococcales bacterium
AGGTGGCGCCCGCGTCGGCCGCCCCCGTGTAGACATCCTCGACCACCTTGATGTGGCCGCCCGCGAAGTAGCTCTTCGCCGGCTCGATGCCGTGCTCCTTGAGGTAGGCGAGCGGGTAGAGATAGCCGCCGGCCGAATAGGGGTCGGCGTAGGCCATCGTCTTGCCGGTGATCCCCTCCGGTTTCTTGATGTCGCCCGCGACGCGCGCGATGATCTCGCCGCGATAGGTCGAGTAGAGGTCGCCGTAGACGTAGCGCAGCGTCGCCTTGGCACCCGCCCAGTCGCGGACGAGCAGGAAGCCCAGCGTGTTCATGAAGGCGACGTCGGTCTTCTTCTTGCCCATCTCCGTGACGATCGTGATGAAGTCGTCGGCGAGCTTCGGCTCGATGGCGAGCCCGGTGGCGTTCTCCAGGTACTGCTCGATCATCGGAATGTTGGCCTCGAAGACCTCCTGCGACTTGAGCGGCATGAAGGAGAGGCGGATCGGATTCTCCTCGCTGCCGAGCGGGCCGCTGCGGCGGGAGCAGGCGGAACAGCCCGCCAGGCCGAGCGCGGCACAGAGCACCAGGGCGATGAAGCGCATGCGTGTCATATTTCCCCCTCCTCAGAAGTCGCAAATGTGAAAACCGGGGACACAAAACTTTTTTGCGAAACATATTTTATCTTCGAATTCAACATGTTCGAGGATCGCAAAAAAGTTTTGTGTCCCCCGTTTTCAATCCGTCCATTCCTTCTCCGGCTTCTTCGGAGGATTCAAATCCGAAACAGGGCCTTTTTGCAATGTTTTTGCCTTCCCCTTGCGCTTCCCGGGGAGATGTTGCTATGACGGCGGCTCGCGCTTTTCCTGAGGAGGTCACATGCGACGAATCATGTTGAGCTTCATCCTGATCACAGCTCTTGCCGCGCCGGCGTTTGCCACGTCGAAGGCGATGCAAAAGACGCTCGGCGAGCTCAAGGCGACCACAGGGGATTACACCTTCGCCGTCGTCGGCGACAACCGCTCCGGCGACCGGGTCTATGCGAAGATCGCGGCCGGCATGATGCAGCGCAAACCAAACGTCGTCTTCAATACGGGGGACCTCATCCCGCACCCGGGAAATCGCGATCAGTGGGATAACTTCTGGGAGCTCTCGAAGGTTATCGACGTCCCCTACTTCCTGGCGCCGGGCAACCACGATGTGGATGATGCGAAGAGTCTGGCGGTCTGGCGCGACGAGGTCGACTTCCCCGGGCGCGAGGACTCCTACGCCGTCGTCGTCGGCAAGGACCTCTTCGTCGTCCTCGACACCTGCGAGCCGGGACACGACCGCAAGATCGAGGGGGCGCAGCTGGCGTGGCTGGAGAAGACGCTGGATCCGAAACGCTATCGCTACCAGTTCGTCATCCTCCATCACCCGCTCTTCCTGTGGAAAGGGGCGACGCACTACAAGAGCTCGCTCGACAAGTATCCGAAACTGCGCGACCGGCTCCATCGCCTCTTCGTCGAGAAGCAGGTCACCGCCGTCTTCGCCGGACACGAACACAGTTACAAGCGCTGGCCGCGCGACGGGATCGAGTACGTCGTCACCGGCGGCGCGGGCGCGCCGCTCTACGGCGGGTTCAATCACTTCATGCTCATCGAGGTGCGCGGCGACGTGGTCCACGCCAAGGTGATCGACCGCGACGGGGCGATGCGCGATCGCTTCTATATTCGATCGCCGAAGTCAGGCGGCTAGAAGGTGCAGCGGATTTCCCCGGTGCGCATGCGGTAGGGCAGTCCGCCGCCGTAGGGCTCGTAGCAGACCGTCTCTCCGATCTGGCGCTTGAGGACGAAGTACTTCGCCGCGAGCGCCGCCACCCCCTCCGTGAGATTCTGCGGGATCGCTTCCTCGGGGATCAGCCCCTTGACTGCAACGGCGGGGCTCTTCTTAAGCACCGCCTCCGGGATGGCGCTGCGCGCCAGCGGCCGGTCCGCATTCCAGTCGGGAACGGCGCCGCGCTCCCCCTCCGGAATCGCCTGCGGATCGACGAGCGCGTCGGGGCGCTCCGTCGCCACCTGTTCCGAGAGCCAGAGGGCGGCGGCATATTCTCCCGCGGGGAGGCAGGCCGGCGCCTGTGTGGCGAGGAACATCGTGAGGACGCGCAAATCCTTCTGATCCAGGTCCCCCTCCTTGCGGAAGGCAGTCTCCTCGCGCTCGAACTTCTTGCGGAAGGCGTCGCGCTTCGCTCCGCCGTGGGCGGTGAGGAGGGCGACGTGCGGATCGACGCCCGACTTGATCTGGCGGGCGAAGGCGTCCCAGTCGATGGCGAAGGGGTCGCGCTTGCGCGCGCGCAGCAGCGCCTTGAAGAAGGGGAGGCGTCCGCGCAAGAGGATGAGCGCCGCCGTCTCCTCGCCGTAATGATAGGTGACCTTGCGCGGGTCGGTGACCTCCACTTCGGTGCGGAAGTTCTTCACCTTTGCGAGCAGCGCTTCGTCCTCGGTGGCGCGGAAGAGCATGATCCGCCCGAGCGCGTCAGCGAAGCCCTCATCGAGCCAGGGGATGTAGTGGTGGAAGGCCTCGGGGAGGCCCACCGCCTCCTGCATGGCGTGGTTGGCCTCGTGCAGCGTGGTGAGCTCCGGGTGGCCGGGGGCGATCTGGTCGCGCTTGAAGTAGGTGCCGATCGGGACACCCAGCTCGCGCGATTCGGCGGCGTTCACGTTGAAGGCGAACCAGTCGCCGTCCTTGTAGAGGTCGTTGTAGCCCTCGAAGAAGTACTCCACGACCTGCGGCTGCACCGGTTCGAATCCCTCGACGCCGTAGTAGCGATTGGCGAGCGCGGGGAGGACATCGGCCATGCGGCCGAAGACTCCCTCGATGTCGTAGTCGGGCGACATCGCTGCCACGCGGTCGCGCACGAGAGCGAGGTCGCGCTGGAAGAGGTCGCGCGCGGGGCCGCCGCTGGGACCCTGGACGTGGGAGAGCTTCTCTGCGGTGCGCTGCGGGTCGAAGGGGCCGCGCAGTTCGTCGCCGGGGAGCTCCTCGCAGATGCGGTCGAGCAGCCGGCCGGCCGGGTAGAGGTGTAGGCCGCCGTCGGCAATGGCGGAGCGGATTGCGCCGCGTTCGGAGAGCTGCATGGAAACCTCCTCGTGGGATGATGCCCCGCTTGTGGCATGCCGCGGGGAAAACGCAACGGGAAAATCGGTGCCTTGTCTTGCCGCCCGGCAGGGGGTAGACTGCGCGTCGATCGGAGGAGCGGCATGGCGCGATACGTTCTGCAGGCCTTCAACCTGACCAACACGCTCAAGCTCAAGGCGATCGACCCCCTCTTCGAGGAGCGGCCGAAGGCGGAGTCGGCCACGCAGCTCATCTACCAGGAGGGGACCGAGAGCTACTGGTTCGTCTATCGCTTCGGCTCTGTCGTCTTCTTCAACATGCCGCCGGAGCGGCGCACCGCGATCGTCGACCGCATCAAGCGCTTCATCGGGCGCGAGCTCGATACGGTGACGAGCGAGGAGTTCGCCGTGGAGGTCGACGGCGCGGGGAAGAACGAAGTCGGCTTCTCCCGCGCGATGCTCGATGCGCTGGCACTGGAAAAGATCAACATCCTGGCGCTGATCCTCGCGCAGTCGACGGCGCTCGAATACTTCGAGTTCAAGGTCGACGACATGCTCCAGCTCGTCCGCGAGATCGGGGACTCCTTTGCGGGGGGGCGGCGGCGGGCGCGCAGCAGCCGCCGCATCAAGCGCGCGATTGCGCAATGCATCGCCGCGAAGCAGGACCTCGTGGGCTCGCTCTACCTGCTCGACAAGCCCGATGCCACCTGGGAGGATCCGGTCCTCGACCAGCTCCACACGGATGCGGCCGACATGTTCGAGCTCAAGGACCGCTATCGGACGATCGATTACAAGCTGCGCATGATCCAAGAGAACCTGCAGCTCATCGCCGAGCTCCTCCAGCACCGGCAGGCGAACTTTTTGGAGTGGGTCATCATCTGGCTCATCGCCGTGGAGGTCGTCTTCTTCATCCTCGACCTCTTCGTGATCAAATAGAGGGGGCCGCCGCGTTTGACAAGACGGTCGGGGGGGCGTATAAACCATTGATAATTGGTCCTATCGGGGAATCCCCACAAGGAGGAGCGGCCATGCAACTGGAACATCCAAGGCGCAGTTTGCTGGAAAACGTCCTGCTCGCGGTGGTCTTCGTCGCGATCCTGGCCTTCTTCATCAACAGCTATTACCTGGAGCAGAAGGTCTATAAGCAGAAGGCCCTACACTACCAGTTGATGATCCTGCGCCAGGGCGTGAACATGTACAATCTGGTGAACCGCGATTTCCCGGATAACCTTGCAAAGCTGGCCACCTCCACCTATCGGCTGCCGGGGGAGGATATCAATCGGGTCTATATCGAGCGCTTCCCGATCAGCACGAACGGCAAGCTCCTCGATCCCTTCGGCAATCCCTATGCGTACGAGCAAAAGCACGGGTGGGTCATGAGTACCACGCCCGGCTACGACTACTGGTAGTCCCGGGGTTTTTGGGGCAGCAAAAAGCACCGCCGTGGCGGTGCCTTTTTGTTGGCATCAATCGGTGAGATAGCGCGAGAAGACCGGATCGCCGCTGTGTGCGGCGATGAACCGGATCACGCATTCGCCGACCTTTGCCGCGACTGCCTGGAATACCTGTGCCATCTTCACCTCCCGGGGGGGCGTTCGGTGCCCCGCCTCATCGTTGGTCGGATAATGCCACCCTCTTTCCATAATTAAAAATTATTTATTTGCATTCAGGTCATAACAATAAGTTATGATGCTTGGATGCAGTTGCTCGACCTGACAATCTTCGTCGCCGTCGTCACCGAGGGGACCGTGACCGGTGCGGCCCGGCGTCTGCGGATGACCCAGCCGGGGGTGACCAAGCACATCCAGTCGCTGGAGGCGGAGCTCACCCGCCCCCTCTTCGACCGCGTGCGCCGACGCTTGGTCCTGAATGAATTCGGGCACCGCTTTCTCCGGCGCGCGCGGAAGGTGTTGCAGGATGTCGATCGCCTCAAGGATGTCGCGGAGCAGCAGCTCCTCCCGGCGGGGGTCCTGCGCCTGGGGCTGACCGATGCGGCGACCCAGGGGATCATCCCGCCGAAGCTCAAGGAGTTTCGCGATGCCTATCCCGACGTGCGCTTCGAGATGGTGGTGGGCGATTCCGAGCACATCGAGGAGGGGGTCCTGCGCGGGCGCTACGACCTGGGGATCATCGCCGCCGCCGATGTCCCGCACGGGGGGCTTCAGCAGCGCGTGATCGACCACGACCGCATCGACGCGATCGTGGGGCGGGGGCATCCGCTGGCGACGCGCAAACGCGTGGATCTCGCAGAGCTCGCCCGCTTCCCCATCATGGTCTATCCGCGCGGCAGCCGCACGCGCAGCATCGTCGATGCCGCCTTTCGCGAGCGCGGCATCGTGCCCGCCGAGATCATCGAGGTGCACTACAACAGCGCCGCGGTCCGCCTCGTCGAGGCGGGGCTCGGCGCGGCGCTCCTCTCGCGCTTCTTCATCGAGAACGAACTGCCGAAGGGGCGCACCGCCCATCTGCGTATCGCGGGCGATCCCTTCGGGCGGACGATCTGCGTCGTGCGCAAGAAGGACGAGCATATCTCCGAAGCGGCGCATCGCTTCTACAAGCTCCTCCTCGGAAGGGCCTGGGTCTAGGAGTCTTTCGAAGGGTACTCCGACAGATTCCGAGACCTTCGCCGCGTTCCTTTTGCGCCGTGACAAATAGCGTTTCCCACGGTAAGAGATGCGTGTTGTCGAACGCATTCCTGTACACAAGGGGGCTGCATGAAGCGTGCGATCGTCTGTTGTTTCTTCGTCCTCGTTCTCATCGCCGGATGTTCGAAGCCCCCCTCGCCGATCACCAAGCCGCAGCTGACCAATAACCCGAGCTGGGATGTCATCGTCACCAACCGCTATCCGATGCTCTCCTTCTTCAATGCCTCCGGGGGGCGGGTGCCGCGCACCTACGAGATCCAGCTCGATGTCGACCCCGCCTTCGGGAGCGAGGGGCGCATCGAGTACGAGGGGATTCCGGAAGGGCGGCCCAGCGCGCCGGGTGCGCGCCGGGTGACGTTGCAGCGCCATGCGCAGCCGCTTCCGCCGCTGCAGGACAAGGCGCGGTACTTCTGGCGCGTGCGGGCGATCGACGCTGGCGGGAAAGAGGGGCCCTGGGCGGTTTCGCGCTTCTTCGTCGACACGGAGGCCAACGACAACTTCATGAACCTCGTGCGCGTGCCGGTGCGCGAGGTGCGCGTCTCCAGCGGCTTCAATGAGAAGAACATCATCGATCTCGACGACCCGGGGCAGGCGACCTTCTGGCAGTCGACCCCGCCGGGCGCCGACACGCAGTGGGTCCTCTTCGACCTGGGGCGCACCTGGACGGTCTCGCGCGTCTGGATGCTCTCCGCGATCCAGGGCAAGGATGGCTGGCTCGCCGATTTCCGCTGGCAGGCGAGCAACGACGGGCAGAGCTGGAAGGATATCCCCGACGCCGCGGTGACGGACAACAACACCTTCCGCACGATCATCCACTTTCAGCCGGTCAGCGCGCGCTATCTGCGCCTGGTCATCAGCAAGTGGCACGGCTATGCCGCGCAGCTCAACGCCGTGACGATCTACTCGCCGGGCGCGCCGCCGGTGCCGGACGCGCCGGAGGGCGACTACGTCCTCGTGGTCGGCGATCAGCAGAACGGCTTCACCTTCACCGAGCTCGCCGCCTTCGTCGAGTCGCTCCCCTTTGGACTCAAGACGCTCACCGTGCCGCACTATGAGGTGTCGCTGGCGATGCTACAGGCGCTCGACCCGCAGCCGATCGCCGTCATCCTCTCGGGCAACAACGCGAGCTATCAGAACCTCCCCATGTTCGAGTACAACGGGGTCTATGAGATCATCCGCGAGGGGACGCTGCCGCTGCTCGGTATCTGCTGCGGTCACCAGCAGCTGGCGATGGCCTACGGCTACACCTTCGCGAACGCGATGGGCTGGGAGGACATCAGCGCGATGGAGGAGCCGCGGCATCGCACGGAGATCGACATCGTGGAGAAGGGCGATCCGATCTTCGCGGGGATGCAGAGCCCCTTCGTCGGCGTTGAGGTACACGGCTGGTCGGTGGTCGTGCCGCCGTCCGACTACGAGGTGATCGCCAAATCGAGCTACCTACAAGCGATGCGTCATAAGGAACGGATGATCTACGGCGAACAGTTCCACGGCGAGATCCGCGTTCCCTACAACCAGGGGACGCCGTACCTCGTGAACTTCCTGAAGCTTGCGATCAAGCGCGCCCATCGCTCCGCCGCCGCGCGATAATCGCGCAGCACGGACGCCGATCTTTTGAAGGGGGGATCGATGAACAGCACCGCACCGAAGCAACACTACCTCTCCGTCTTCGTGCTGGCCATGATGAACGTCGCCGTGATCATGAGCTTGCGCGGGCTACCGATCATGGCGAAGGAAGGCCTGCCGATGATCTTCTTCCTGGCCTTCGCATCGCTCCTCTTCCTCGTCCCCGTCTCGCTCGTCTCGGCGGAGCTCGCCACCGGGTGGCCGGAATCGGGCGGCGTCTACCGCTGGATCGGGGTGGCCTTCGGCAAGCGCTGGGGGTTTGTCGCGATCTGGCTGCAGTGGATCCAGAACGTCATCTGGTATCCGACGGTGCTCGCCTTCGCCGCCGGCGCGCTCGCCTATCTCTTCGTCGATCCAGCGCTGGCCGGCAGCAAGATCTTCAACGTCGTCGTCATCCTCGTCGTCTACTGGGGGGCGACCTTCATGAACTTCCGCGGGATGAAGGCCTCCGGGCGGCTGACCACCGCGGGAGTCCTGGGCGGCACGATCTTTCCCGGTATCCTCATCATCGCACTCGGCATCGCCTGGGTGGCGATGGGGAAACCCATCGCCTTCGAGGCCGAGCGCATGAGCGTGTTGCCCGACTTCAGCCACTTCAGCTCCATCGCGTTTCTCGCCGGCGTCGTGCTGCTCTTCGCCGGCATGGAGGTGGGCGCGGTGCACGTGCGTGAGCTGCGCGAGCCCAAGACGCAGTTTCCGAAATCGGTCTTTCTGGCGATGATCATCATCATCGTTATCTTCACGCTGGGCTCGTTTGCCATCGCCGCCGTCCTGCCGGCGAGCAAGATCAGCCTGAACGCCGGGATCATGCAGGCCTTCCAGGACATGCTCCATCTCTTCGGTTTGGACTGGGCGCTGCCGGTGCTGGGTTTTCTGGGCGCCTTCGGGGCGATCGGCGGTGTGACCGCCTGGATCGCCGGCCCCTCCAAGGGCCTGCTCGCCACCGCGACCGACGGGAACCTTCCTCCCTTCCTGCAGAAGGTGAACAAGAATGGCGTGCAGACGCACATCCTCTGGGTGCAGGGGATCATCGTCACCGTGATTTCGCTGGTCTACCTGCTGATGCCGAACGTGAGCTCCGCCTACTTCCTGCTCACGGCGCTCACCGCGATCCTCTACCTCATCATGTATTTCCTGCTCTACCTCGCGGCGATCGCGCTGCGCTTCACGCAACCGAACGTCCCGCGCGCCTACAAGGTGCCGGGAGGGACCGCCGGGATGATCGTCGTGGCGGGGCTGGGGATGGCGGCGGTGCTCTTCGCGATCATCGTCGGCCTCTTTCCGCCCTCGCAGCTGGCGGTCGGGAGCCCGGCCTTCTACGTGATCTTCCTATTGGCGGGCATTGCGATCTTCATGGGGGCGCCGCTGGTCATCCACGCGCTCCGGAAGCCGGGCTGGATGCCGAAGTCATAGCGGCGGGCGGCGCGGATCGCTGCGCCGCAAGGAGGGGACCTTGTTCCATCGAGAATCGCTCGCGGTCGTCGTCTCGATCATCGGGGCGGTCGGGCTCATCGTCGGCGGCTTTCTCGTCGGCCACGGCTTCTACCGGGGACGCGCGGCGGATCGCTACGTGACCGTCAAGGGCCTCGCGGAGAAGGATGTCTCCGCCGACCTCGCCGTCTGGACGATCGCCTTTGCGGCGACCGGTGACGACCTTGGCGCGCTGCAGCGGCGCATCGAGGGGGACCGCGCGCTCGTCCTCGCCTTCCTCAAGAAACAGGGGTTTCCCGCCGAGGCGATCGCCGTCGGGCGCCTGAACGTCACCGACCTGCTCGCGCAGACCTACCGGCCGGAGGGGGCGGCGCAGAGCCGCTTCATCATCAACGCCTCGGTCGGCGTGCGCACCATCGATGTAGCGCGCGTGGCCGTGGCGACGCAGGCGGTCGGCGAGCTGGTGGCCATGGGGGTGGTGCTCGCCGACAACTACGGACCGACCTACGTCTTCACGAAGCTCAACGAGGTGAAGCCGGCGATGATCGCCGAGGCGACGCAGAACGCGCGCGCCGCGGCGGCGCAGTTCGCGAAGGACTCGGGGAGTCGGGTCGGAGGGATCCGCCGCGCGAACCAGGGGATATTCAGCATCCTCCCGCGCGACGGTTCACGAAACATGGATGAATCGAAGCTGATCGACAAGAAGGTCCGCGTTGTCTCCACCGTGGAGTATTACCTCGACTGAGCACCTCCCCTGACGTTTGCTCGATTCGGCACATCAAACGAGAGTCCCGCCCAGATCATCCGGCCGGGTTCCGGAAATCCGTATTCGCTCGTGTTGTTTGCGTCGAGCAGGTTCGTCGCGGCGATCCAGAGGCGCAGGTGGGGGATGGGCTCTCCCTCCAGGCGCATGTTCCACACGGCCTTCGTCGGCAAGCGCCCCCACGTTCCCGAGTCGATGTTGAGATAGGGACGGGGGCCGACGATCTCCGCATCGGTCGTGAAACGCAGGATGTCCCACGGTTTCCAGGCGAGCCGGATCATCGCCTTGTGCTCCGGCCGATATTCGAGCTGGGAGGAGGGGAAGGTGGCGTCGAGGCGTTTGGCGAAGAGATACTGATATCCCCCCATCAGATCGAGATAGCCGGGCGTCCATTGCCATCCGAGACGCGCCTCCATTCCCGCCAGGCGTGCGCGTCCGGCATTCTGCAGCTGTTCCTGTCCACCGCCGACTGCCTCTCGAACGATCAGCCCGCTGACCTCGCTGTCGAATCCACTGAGGTCGAGATGCCATCCGTGCGGAAAGGCGACGGAGCAATCGAGCGCGCTGTGCCAGGCCTTCTCCGCTCCGAGCCCGGGGTTGGGCAGGCGTTGCCCGAAGGCGTCGGCAAAACGTTCCTTGAGCGTCGGAAAGCGCGCGCGGCGGGTGACGGAGAGTTCGATGCGGACGCGCTCGTGCGGGTTCAGGGCCAGCTGCAGCATCGGCCCCGCCGTGATCTGGTTGCGCGGCTCGATCACGCCGGCGAAGCGGTCGGGGACCTCGCCGTCTATCTGCACCGCCGCGAGGAGTGCGGCCTGTTTGACGATCCGCCATTCGAGTTGCGGCGCTGCCGTGATGAGCCAGTGGCTGTAGGTGGTTGCGGCCCCCGTCTGGGATTCGTGATGCCGCTCGTAGCGTCCGCCGAACCAAAGGCGCAGGTCGAGGGCGGGGAGGAGGGCGGCACGTGCCTTCCAGATCCCGCCCGCCGAGAGATCGTCGTATGTCGACGTGAAGGTGCTGCGGCCGTTCTGCGTGTCGTACCCGGCATCGTCGAAGGACCTGAGCGTGTTCGTGAAGGGAGAGACGAAGAGGGCCTCGCTCGTTTCAAAGCGCTCCGCGGCAGATCGACCGGAATGGGTGAGCGATGCGGTCGCGGCGATCCATGGATCGAAGCGCCAATAGCGCGGGCGTGAGCTCGTTGTGGAGGGTGGAATGTCGTAATTACCGCCGACGATGTCGCCCGCCAGGGAGAGGTGCTGCGTTGCTCCGATCGGAACCGAAATGCGTCCGCCACCGAATCCGCTTGTGCGTCCGCTGCCGATGCGGCCGCCGCGCGGCTGGTTCGCCGTTGCCACAAAGGAATCGGAGAGCGGCCAGCGCCAGCGCTGTTCGAAGCCGCCGAAGAGCGCCGTGGTGAACGGGCCGATGCTCGGTCCGCCGACGAGCGAAGCGCGCACGGCATATGGCGGCGATCCCTGTGCCGACGAGGAGAAGAGCGGTGTCTCTTCGGGCTGGCGCGTGATGATGTTGATGGCGCCGCCCAGCCCCCCCGGTCCGTAGATGACGGGGCCCGCCCCCTTGATGATCTCGATGCGCTCGATCATCGCCAGGGGGAACTTGCCGAGATCGATGATGCCGTCGAAGGGGACGGCGGAGGGAACGCCGTCGATCAGGACGAGAATCTCGCGCTGATCGAAACCGCGCAGCTGCAGGAGCGCCTCGCCGCGCACCCCGGTCAACACTTGCAAGGCGGGGAGTTGGCCGATCAGTTCCGCGGCGCTGCCGGCCTCGCTCGATTCGATCTCCTGCCGCGTTATTCGTTCGACGACGAGGAAGGACGGCATTCCCTCAGCGACGATCGAGACATCGCCGAGTTCGACGGGTTGCTGAGCGGCAGCGGGTAGAGAAAGGCCGAGCGCGAGAAAGAGCAAGACGAGAAACGGGCCATGGGGGGGCGTCTTCTTCACATCCCTTTCGGCACGCGATGGGGGCCTGAACCCTCGTCCATGCGCCGGCGCTTGGAGACGAGCACGAGGTTGCGCAGCTGCTCCGGGTGCTTCGCCGCGCGCCACTCCTCCTGGAAGTGCTTCTCGTGGACCACCCGCGCGATCGCCATGAGCACCTGCAGGTGGAAGCGCTTCATGTCGGGCGAGTGTGCCAGGACGAAGGCCGCGTGCACCGGCTCCTGCACATGCGGGAGCTGCATTCCCTCCTTGGACCGAATGAGCACGACCTCGTAGAGATTGCGGCCGCTGAGAATGAGATGCGGCAGGGCGATGCCGTGCTCCACGACCGCCTCGGTGAAGGCGGGGCACTGTTGCATGCTCTTGCGCAGCCGGCGCTCCGACATGCCCAGGACGTCGACGAGCGAGCGGGCGATGCGATCGCAGAGTTCTGCCTGGTCGACGTTCCCCTCGATGTCGAGGATCGGCGCGCGCCGGATCATCTCGTCGAAGGCGTCCGGTTCGACCTCGGCCCCCTCGAAGGCGAGGTCGACGAGCTCCTTCTCGATGTCCGCCTCCTCCTCCGCCCCCAACAGGATGCGGCGCATGACGTAGGTCGCCGTCGACTCGCGGCGGATGCGCATGCGAACGTAGAAGAGATACCAGACGAGCGCGGCGGCGAAGAAGGCGCCGCTGGTAGCCAGCGGCACCGTCCCCATGTCGACGATGAGAAAGCCGTAGATGACGACGCCGACGATCGAGACGTAGGGCTGCAGGGGAACGCGGAAGCTCGGCCGGTAGCTGGGGAGCTTTGCGCGGCACATGATCACCACGGCGACGCACATGAGCAGGAAGGCGACGAGCAGCATCGTCGATGCGGTCTTGACCAGGTCCTCGAGACTCAGGAACGAGACGACGAGGGCGATGAAGAGGGCGGTGATGGCGATGGCGACGTAGGGGGTCTTTCCCCGCTTGCTCACCCGCGCGAATTGGCCGGGCAGCAGGCCGTCGGCGCTCATCGCCATGGGGGAGCGCGATGCGGAGAGGATGCCGGCGTTGCCGGTGGTGGCGAAGGCCAGACCTGCCGCGATCGACATTGCGGCGAAGCCCCACGGCCCTGCGATTCGGCGCGCGCCCTCGGCGATCGGGGTGAGGCTGCCCGCCAGCGTCGGGGCGTCGAGGATGCCCACGGTGGTGAAGACGACGAGGAAGTAGAGGGCGTTGACGACGAGGAAAGCGAGCAGCATTCCCCACGGGAGATTGCGCTTCGGGTTCGCCACCTCCCCGGAGACGTCGGCGACCTTCGTGAGTCCTCCGAAGGAGACGAAGACCAGGCCGATCGTCGCGGCGAGCGAACGCCAGCCGGCTGGCAGGAAGGGGTAGAAGCGATAGGGGTGCACGCTGGGCATCCCGATGACGAGGTAGAGGACGAGGAGCCCCAGTAGGAAGACGACGAGCAGCCGTTGCAGGTTTCCGGCGTGCTGGACGCCGATGACGTTGATGAGGGCGAAGACGATGCAGCCGACGACGGCGATTGCTTTGATCCCCGTCATCCCGACCTGCGGGAAGAGGGCGGCGGCGATCGCGCCGATGCCGATGAAGGCGAAGGCGGCCTTCAAGCTGATCGAGATCCAGTTCGCGAGCCCCACCAGTGTACCGGGCAGCGAGCCCAAGCTGCGTTCGATGAAGTAGTAGGTGCCGCCCGACTTCGGCATCGCGGTGGCCAGCTCCGCGGTAGCGAAGAGCGCAGGGAGATAACAAATAGCGGCGAGCAGATAGGCGACGAAGACGGCGGGACCGGCGGAGGCGAAGGCGAGCCCCGGGAGGACGAAGAGGCCTGAACTGATCATGGCGCCGGCGGCGATGGCGAAGACATTGCTCATGCCGAGCTGACGCGTCAGCTGCTGTTGTTGCCCTTGCTTGTCGCGGGCCGCTCCCCCCGAGCCGATCATGGAAAATGGGTAAGCCCTTTTTCGGGGGGAATCAAGCGGGAACTGTGGGGGGATAGCGTTTGACAAGGGTCCCTCGGCTGATAGGGTGCCGGCTCATCGGAAGGAGGAGCGGATGGGCATTCACAATGGTTCGAAGGTGAGCATCCACTATACCCTGAAGGTCGACGGACAGATCGTCGATACCTCGCGGGGGAAGGAGCCGTTCACCTATGTACAGGGTGAGGGCCAGATGATCCCGGGTCTGGAGCGAAACCTCGAAGGGCTGGGCGCCGGTGATCAGAAGTTCATCGCGGTGGAGCCGCAGGAGGGCTATGGCGAGCGCAATTCGGAAGCGGTCCAGACGGTTCCGCGCAGCGCCTTCAAGGATGCCGAACTGCACGTCGGCGACATCGTGCAGGGACAGGCGGGTGGCGAGGATTTTCAGGCCTGTATCATCGAACTCGCCGGCGAT
The DNA here is from genome assembly GCA_964410765.1 of uncultured Myxococcales bacterium. Taxonomy (GTDB): domain Bacteria; phylum UBA10199; class UBA10199; order 2-02-FULL-44-16; family JAAZCA01; genus CAYPII01. The sequence goes on from CAYPII010000025.1 coordinate 13,882, forward strand.
GAGGTGAAGCTCGACCTCAATCACCCGTTGGCGGGCAAGACGCTCAACTTCGACGTCGAGGTCGTGAGCGTCGAGGGGTGAGGGAGGGGGTGATGCGACGGGCATTGTTCATCGCGGCGGTTGCTTTTCTGTTGTGTGGGTGTGCGAAGGAACAGCGCGTCTCCTTCCACGTCACCCCCGCCTACGATCCGGCGACGATGCGCACCTACTTCGTCAAACGCACCGATCACTCCGAGAGCTCGAAGGTATTGCAAGATGTCCTCGAACGGGATCTCATCGCGAAGGGCTATGCCCCCGCGGCGTCCGACGAGACCGCGGACTTCGAGATCACCTATGCGATCGAGCAGTATCGCACGGGGCGCGAGAACCCGGCGCCGAAATCGACGCTCGAACTCGGCGATTCAGGGGACGGTACCTACTTCGGCAAACAGATTTACTACGCCAACGTCTGGAAGGTCGACCTGCGCTTCCGAGATCCGACGACGAAGGCGATGCTCCTCGAGGGCTCGGTGATGACCGAGACGACGAAGCCCGATCTGGATTCGAACGTCCGCTGGCTCATGACGCCGCTCTTGGCCCGCATTCCCCCCGCCGGGAGCGCCTTCGACACCACGCCGCCGGAGCGCACGAAAAAGCCCGCGCCGAAGCGGCGCGGACGCGGAAACCGCTACACGCGGTAGCTGATTTCATAACGGGCTGTTTGCTGCTTTTCAGAAGTTCTGATCGATCCGCTCAGTTGCGCGGACTTCTCTCCGCGTTCGATTTCTTCGCAGCCGACTCCAAACGCTCCCGCTCCTCGCGCTGTTTGCGCACCCAGCCGAACTCCGGCTGAAAGGGTTCGGAGCGCGCGTACTCCTCGATCGGGATCTCCATCTTGCCGACGATGAGCATGAGGTAGGTCTGCCATTGGTCGGTGACGAAGCCGTCGCGGTACATATGATGCGAGCGGTTCGGATGCGGGAGGACCGAGCCCAGGAAGGCCGCCTCAAGTGCGGTCAGATCGCGCGGGTGTTTGTCGAAGTAGTGCTTCGCCGCCGGCCCGATGCCGTATATCCCCGGCCCCCATTCGGCGAGGTTCAGATACAGCTCGAGGATGCGCTCCTTGGAGAGCTCCTGCTCCATCGCGTAGGCGATGAGCATCTCCTGGAACTTGCGCGAGATCGTCTTGCGCCCGGAGAGGAAGAGATTCTTCGCCGCCTGCATCGTGATCGTCGAGGCGCCGCGGGCGAAGCGCCGCTCCTGGATATTCTGCACGATCGAATCGCGGATGTGTTCCACGCGAAAGCCGTTATGGCGGAAGAACGATCCGTCCTCGCAGGTGAGCACCCCCTCGACGATGTAGTCGCCGAGGTTCTTGTACGAGATGAAGTTGTCGCTGCGCGAACTCAACCAGAGCCGCTTGACCGACTCGCCCTTGCGGCGCACCTCGTGGTGGAACGCATCGGTGAGCTTCGTGATGTTCGCCTTTGGCGGTGCCTGCAGCAGGGCGTAGTCGTTGATCTCGACCGTCGGTTCGAAGACGAGGGACGAGGGCTTCGCCATGTCCAGGTTGAGCTCGAGGCCGAGGTCAAGGGTTCCCGCCACGCGCGTCCCCTTGAGGGTCGGGATGAAGTCGGCCGGGATGCCGTCGAGCAGCTTTTGCAGCGGCAGTCGCTTTGCGGCGAGGTGCAGATCGATGACCGGCTTCGCACCAGCGAGCGCGACCGTGCCACTCACGTCGACGAGTGGCCTGCGGAAGCCCAGCTGCAGCGTCTCGATCGCGATGCGCTCCGCCGCGCGCTCCAATGCGATCTTGCCCTGCGCCATCAGGGCGATGCGCTTGATCGGCCGGTCGGCGACGCGCCAGTAATCGAGCGTGAGATCGGTCAGCCGCGCTTCGCCCGCAATCGTTATGCGCTCGGGGTTCGCTGCGTCGACCGTCCCGGCCAGATGGATGCGTCCGTCGGCGAAGAAGGCCCCCTCTTCCTGCATCGGCTCGAGCGTTACCGCGAGCTTCGCCGAAACGCGGCGTTCGCGGACGAAGATATCCGCCTCCCCGTCGAATCCCTCCAGGCGCAGGAGGAAGGGCTTGCCGGCGTCACCCGCGCCGTTGTGGATCTCCACGCGCCCCCCCCTCCAGGCGACGGTCATCGGCGAGGGGAGGGGGAGCTCCTCGGGGAGGTCGGAGGTGTGCGCGGATTGTTCCTCCTCATCGCTCGATGCCGCTGACGGTTCGTCGTCTTCATCATCGGCAACAGCATCAGCGGTTGCGTCGGGCGCCTTTGCTCCGTCGTGGGGGAGGCGCAGATCGAGCCAGGGATCGGTGAGCTCCACCCGTTGCAGACAGAGATAGGCGGGACTCGAGAGACAGGGGTGATGCCGGATGCGCAGTTTCGGGATGCGCAGGAAGGGGATCGGCCCCTCGGGGGTGCGGCGCGCCACGGCGATGTCGGTGACGGTCGTCCCGCGCAGCAGCCGGAAGCGCACCGGACCGGTCCGGATAGCGAGTCCGGTCTTTGCGGCTATCTCCGGGAGTGTCTTTTCGACCTCCTCGTTGATGAGGACATTGGCGTAGTGCTGCAGCCAGAGGAAGCCGCCCAGCAGGAGGAGGGCGAGAATCGCCGCGATGACGAAAAAGGTGGCGAAACCGCCGATGCGGCGCCGGCTGTTGGGAATGCGCGCGGGCATTACGCGTTCTCGTCCTTGACCTGGATGCGCGGAAACCAGATCGCGCGGTAGCTGAGCGTGTATTCGCCGTGCACGTGCTGCCAGGCCTTCTCCACCAGCCGCTCGGCGAGGTGGATGATGAGATCATCGGGGACGCCGTCGACATGTTCGGACTTGGGGTAGATCGCGCATTGGTCGTTCATGTAGTCGATGCAGACGAACTTTCGGTTCTTCGCGTTGATGGCGATCTCGCATGAGAACCAGTCGATGCGCGTGATGCGCCCGATCTCGCTGGCGATGCGCGTCAGCGGCAGGAGCTTGTGCTCGCCCATCTCCCGCATCGTCACCTGGCGGTACTCGTGCGTCTCGGGGTTCCACCAGCAGGGGATGATCTCGCCGAAGAGCTGGTAGACGCGAAACCAGGCCGGGTGGTCCTCGATGGCGAGCGGTGTGATGAACTCCTGCAGGAGGAAGTTGTCACCCGGGCTGTACTCGCGCGCTTCGGCGATCTCCTTGAGCGGGCGCTTCTTCCTGATGACCTTGATTCCGCGCTGGCCATAACCCTGCGCTGGCTTGATGACGAAGGGGAGGCCGAGCCCCGCGACCTCCTCGGCCGTGAGGTTGCGCGAGGGCTCCCAGCTGCGCACGATGACGGTGTAGGGAACGGGGACCCGCGAGCGCACCAGGTCGTGATGCGTGATCGATTTGTCGGCCGCGGCCTTCACGTCGTCCGGGTCGTCGACGATGCGGGTGCCGGCGTCCTTGAGCTGGTAGACGAACTTCGTAAAGGGGTGCTCCGCATCGTAGCTCTCGGAGGCCATATCGATGTAGAGCTTGATCTTCTGCTCCCCCGACTTGACTTGGCGGTTGACCGCCTTGAGGTTTGTCGTGTCGATGGTGAGAAAGCGCAGGCGTCGTGCCTGACAGCCCTTGCGGAGGGAGGTGAAGAAGAGGTCGTGCTCCTCGATCGGCTCCGGCCAGCCGAAGGCGACGTCGTAGCTCTCCATGCGATGGACTCCTCCAGCGGGTCCCGATCCCGCTCCCCAGAGACTTACTGAATTTCGGGTGCGGAGGCACGCCTTTTTTTGCGCGCCCTCAATGCCACCGCGCTTTGCTGTTGTGCCGTGCAGCAGCTGCGCTACACTGCGCCCACCGACGGGAGGGGCCATGAAGATCGCCTTTACGCACAACCTGCAGCTCTCCTCGAGCGAGGAGGAGGCGGAGTATGATCGTCCCGAAACGGTGACCGCCATCGCGGAGTCGCTGCGCCGGCTGGAGCACGTCGTCGAGCCAATCGATGTCGCCGGCCCCGCCTCGCGCGTGGTCGCGCGCCTGGAGGCGCTCGCCCCCGACCTCGTCTTCAACACCGCCGAGGGCACCCGCGGCCGCTTCCGCGAGGCCTTCTACCCGGCCCTCTTCGACCGGCTGGGGCTGGCCTTCACCGGATCCGACGCCTATGTCTGCGCGCTGACGTTGGACAAGCAGCTGACCAAGATGGTCGTCGCGAACCAGGGCATCCCCACGCCGCGCTGGGTCTTCGTCGAACAGCTCGAGCAGCTCGAGGCGCTGGGCACCGGCGCGCTGCACTACCCGCTGATGGTCAAGCCCAACTTCGAGGGGAGCTCGATGGGCATCACCGCCGACTCGGTCGTCGAGACGCCGCTGGCACTCCGCGCGCGTGCAGAGGAGTTGCTCGCGCGCTTTCCCGAGGGGCTGCTCGTCGAGGAGTTCATCGACGGCGACGACCTGACCGTCCCCTTTCTGGAGAAGGCGTCTTCGGCCAGCGGCGGCGTGCTCGAGCCCGCGCAGTATACCTACGACGAACAGTTTATGGTCGACCGGCGCTTCAAGATCTACGATTACGAGATGAAGACGCAGCACTACGACGCGGTGCATGTCTCGGTCCCGGCGCAGATCCCGAAGGAGCAGCGCGAGCGCGCCATCGACCTCACGCGCCGCGCGGTGCGGGCCATCGGCATCCGCGACGCCGCCCGCGTGGACTTCCGCATCGATTGTGAGGGAAAGCTGCACTTCATCGAGGTCAACGCCCTGCCGAGTCTGGAGCCGGGGGCCTCGCTCTACGCGGCCGCGGCGCTCGCGGGGCTCAAGGATATCGACGCGGTGATGGGAACGATCGTGCGCAGCGCGGCGGATCGCTTCGGCCTCGACATCCCGAAGCTCAAGCGCTCGCGCCGGCGCGGGCCGGTGCGCGTGGGGCTCGCCTACAACCTGAAGCGCATCGCGAACGTCTCGGAGGGGGATGTCAACGTCGACGACGAGGCGGAGTTCGACTCCCCCGAGACGATCGGCGCCATTCGCGACGCGATCGCCTCCTACGGCCACGAGGTGATCGACCTCGAGGCGACGCCGGAGCTGCCCACCATCCTCCCCGCAGCAGGGGTGGACGTTGTCTTCAACGTCGCCGAGGGGATCGAGGGGCGCACGCGCGAGTCGCAGGTGCCGGCGATGCTGGAGCTCCTGGGCATCCCCTACACCGGATCCGACCCGACGACGATGTCGCTCTCGCTCGACAAGGCGCTCGCCAAGCGGCTCGTGACGCAGGCGGGCTTGAGGACGCCGCCGTTCGTCCTGATGATGTCCGGCCGCGAGCGCCTGCCGAAGGCGCTCACCTTTCCCGTCATCGTCAAGCCGGTGGCGGAGGGGAGTTCGAAGGGGATCGTCAAGAAGAGCGTTGCGGAGGACGAGGGGGCACTGCGTGAACTGGTGCGCGAGATGGCCGCGCGTTATCGCCAGGCGGTGCTCGTGGAGAGCTACCTCCCCGGGCGCGAATTTACGGTGGCGCTCCTGGGCGAGCGTCGCCCGCGCGTGCTGCCGATCATGGAGGTCGTTTTCCTCGACAAGAAACAGAAGTTTCCGCTCTATTCCTTCGAGACGAAGTACTTCGAAAACACGGTGCGCTTCGACGTGCCCGCCGATGTCCCGCCGGAGCTCACGCGCGAGCTCGAGCGTGTCGCGCGCGGCGCCTTTTCCGTGCTCGGCTGCCGCGATCTCGCGCGCGTCGATCTTCGACTCGACGAGTCAGGGAAGGTGCACTTCGTCGAATGCAATCCGCTGCCGGGGCTCACCCCTGGCTTCTCCGACTTCTGCGTCATCGCCCAGAAGGCGGGGATGGACTTTCGCGCGCTGGTCGGCGAGATCCTCGCGCCGGCGCTTCGGCGCTTTCGCGAGCGGCAGAAGGAGCGCCTGCTGGCGGGGAGGGGGTAGGTCATGGAACGGATGAAGCCGATGGTGCGGAGGCGCCGCCTGCGCGAGCTGGGGGTGAAGATCGGGACCTTCCACACCGGCCGCTTCAATGCGATCACCGATGTCACGGGCGTGCGCGTGGGGCACACCACGATCGTGCGCGGCGAGGGGAAGCTCACAGTCGGCGATGGGCCGGTGCGCACCGGTGTCACCGCGATCGTCCCGAGCGATACGATCTTCCACGATCGGCTCGTCGGCTCCGCGTTCATCCTCAACGGCGCCGGGGAGGTCTCGGGGCTGACCCAGCTCGTCGAGTGGGGGCTCGTCGAGACGCCGATCCTGCTCACGAATACGCTTGCCGTCGGCACCTGCTCCGAGGCGGCCGTCAACTACATGCTCGAGCGCCATCCGGGGATCGGGACGGAACACGACGTCATCATCCCGGTCGTCGGCGAGTGCGACGATTCCTGGCTCAACGACATCGGCGGGGGACACATCGAGGAGCGCCACGTCCTCGAGGCGCTCGAGCGCGCTGCCTCCGGCCCGGTCGAAGAGGGCAACGTCGGCGGCGGCACCGGGATGATCACCTGTGACTTCAAGGGGGGGATCGGCACCTCCTCGCGGCGCCTGCCGCAGCAGGAGGGGGGGTACGTCGTCGGCGTGCTCGTCATGAGCAACTTCGGGACGATGGGCGACCTTCGCCTCGACGGCATGCCGATCGGCGAGATCCTCAAGCCGGAGTACGATGAACTCCGCCGGCGGCGCAAGAACTACGGCAGCATCATCGCGGTCGTTGCCACCGACGCGCCGCTCGTGCCCGGTCAGATCGAGCGGCTCTGCAAGCGTGCGGCGCTCGGCATCGGGCGCGTGGGCTCCTATGCCTCGCACGCCTCGGGTGAGATCATCATCGGCTTCTCCACCGCCAACGCCATCCCTCGGCAGACGAAGAAGATGGTCTACAAGATGAAGGTGATGCTCGACCAGGCGATCGACCCGCTCTACCAGGCGGTCATCGAGACGACGGAGGAGGCGATCCTCAACGCCCTGTGCATGGCCGAGACCATGGAGGGGCACTCGCAAAACATCGCCTACGCCCTGCCGCTGGACCGCATCCACCACATCATCAGGAACGTCTCAAAATCGCTCACGCCGATGGTGTGATGGCTGCCTCTGTGGGATCCATGTGACAATATTACATTCTTGAATAAATTCACTCTTCACTGCGACCGGAATGTGTTTTCGGATTCGTAACTAACCCTGATCCGGCATAGGGGCGGTGGTTTGCGGGGCGTGATTTTTGTGCGAGGGTTTCCGGCGGGAGGCCAGTCATGCACAGTCGTCATGCGGGGATCGAGGCGTTGCGATGCGAAGCCGAGGAACATCGAAGGCGGCGGCAGGAGGACGTAACGCAGCATTCCCCGTCCGACGGAGGCGGGATCCTTCTCACCAGTCCTGGCGGGTCCACGGTATCGGGGCTTGAGCTCCACCACATCGCGGCCTTCCTTCAAGCGGGACTCCTGTGATCCTCAATCGTCGCGGCATCCGCGTGTTCGTTTACGGCGAGCGGATCGATATGCGCTTCGGCTTCGAGCGCGGACACATGCACAAAGCCAGATGCGCTTCCCTGAGCGCTTACAGATCCTCTATGTACTTGGCCAGGTCCTTTACGCGCACGTACCATGTCTTGCCCTTCTTCTTGCCCGGAAGTTTTCCACGGTTGATCAGATTTCGAAGATAGTCGGGGCGATAATTGTAGAGGTGTGAGAGGTCGCTCAGCGGCAGAAGGGCCTCCTGGTCGACATGCTCGATGTCGATTTCCTTGAGACGTGAGACAGAGTCTTCAAGCGACTGGACGACGATGGCTGTAAATTCGTCGAAGTTCTTTTTGTGGATGCTCACTCAAGCACTGCACCAATAACGTAAGCGCTTAGCGAAGCGCATCTGACTCGATGGATTGGACCACTTATAATGCTGGGGCGTCCTGAGGCCGCAGCCGGTGGGGGAGGAGAGCCTCGACATCCTTGACCGATTCGATCAGCGTGAGCCGCTCGAGGAGGCGACACATTTTTTCCTGCCCGAAAATCCCCTTGAATAGTGAACGGTGGCCGGTCTAGAATGAACATGAAGTCGAAAGGAGGAAAAGTATGGGACAAAAAATGACATGGGAAGAAATAAAGCGGGCGTTTCCTGATGAATGGGTGGCTGTTGTCAATTATAGTTCGAGCGATGTCGGTGACGTTGATGGTGAGGTTGTCTACCATTCAAACGACAAAGGGGCACCTCTAGAAACTGCGTCTTGAGGTGATCTTTCTCGTGATTTTCATGAAT
>CAYPII010000026.1:0-21824 GCA_964410765.1 uncultured Myxococcales bacterium
TCATCATCGATCCTTTTCGTCAGGCGCTTTTTTGTCGTTCCCGCATGGGGGAGGCGGGAATCCAGCCCCCGATATTTTCCAGACTGAATCCCGGACTCAATCATTCGGGGATGACAATCGTGATTACGACTTCAGTCCGTACAGCGGTTGTCCGTGTGCGAACTCCGCCCCCTCGCTCACGAAGTAGCGGTACAGCGACCCCGCTTTCGAGGCCTTGATCTCGGTCTCCATCTTCATCGCCTCGATGATGAGCACCGTTTCGGCCTCCGCGATGGCGTCGCCCGGCTGCTTGATCAAGCGCAGGACGCGACCGGCCAGCGGCGCGTCGATGACCGAGACCCCCGCCTCCTCGGCGACCCCCTCCGTGGCGAGATGCGTCTTCGGCACCGGCTCGCCTGGCCCCCCCTCGCCCTCCTGGACCGCGACGTTGTATCTCACGCCGTCGACGGTGACGGTATAGACGCCGCGGCGTCCGCCCGAGGATGCCGATGCGGCCGCCGGCGCGCTCGCCGCTTGCTTCGGCGGCTCTATCTTCCGCGGGCCGTCCGCGCGCGTCTCGAAAAACTTCTGTGCGACCTTCGGGAAGAGGGCGTAGGTCAGCACGTCCTCGATCGGCGCCTTCGCGTTGCCGATCTCTTCCGTGAGCTTCGCGAGCTCCGGCTCGATGAGGTCGGCCGGACGGCAGGTGATCGGCTCCTCGTCGCCCAGCGCGCGTTTTTGAATCTCGGGGTTGACCGGTGCCGGCGTCTTGCCGTAGTGGCCGCCGAGCAGCGCTTTGGTCTCGGCGGTGATCGTCTTGTAGCGCTCCCCCTGCAGGACGTTGAGCACCGCCTGCGTGCCGACGATCTGCGAGGTCGGGGTGACCAGCGGCGGATAGCCCAATTCCTTTCGCACCTGCGGAATCTCGCGCATCACGTCGTCGAGCTTGTCGCCGGCGTTCTGTTGGCGCAGCTGGCTCTCGAGGTTGGAGAGCATCCCGCCCGGGATCTGGCTGGCGAGGATGCGCGTGTCGGCGCCGGCGAAGGCGCTTTCGAATTCGGCGTAGCGCTTGCGGATCGTGCGGAAGTGCGCGGCGATTGCCGCGAGTCGATCCATCGGCAGCTCGGTGTCGTGCCGCGTGCCCGAGAGCATCGCGACGATCGTCTCGGTCGGCGGGTGGCTGGTGCCCAGGCTTAACGATGAGATCGCCGTATCGACGATGTCGCATTCCGCCTCGATCGCCTTGAAGAGCGCGGTCGTCGCCATGCCGGTGGTGGCGTGGCTGTGCAGCCCCACCGGGATGCGGCAGCTGGCCTTGAGCCCCGCGACCAGGTCGAAGGCGTTCGCCGGTGTCAGCAGCCCCGCCATGTCCTTGATGCAGATCGAGTCGCACCCCATTCGTTCGAGTTTGAGCCCCATCTCGATGAAGCGCTCGTTCGTGTGGAAGGGGCTGGTCGTGTAGGAGATCGTCCCCTGTGCGTGACGGTTCGCCTGCTTCACCGCGACGATCGCGCGTTCGAGGTTGCGCACGTCGTTGAGGGCATCGAAGACGCGGAAGACGTCCACGCCGTTTTCCGCGGCGCGCTCGACGAAGGCGTCGACGACATCATCGCCGTAGTGGCGATAGCCCAGCAGGTTCTGGCCGCGCAGCAGCATCTGCAGGCGGGTCTTCGGCATCGCCTCCTTGAGGGCGCGGATGCGCTTCCACGGATCTTCGTTCAGATACCGGATGCACGAGTCGAAGGTGGCCCCCCCCCAGCACTCGACCGACCAGTAGCCGACCTCGTCGAGTTCGCCGGCGATGGCGAGCATATCCTCGGTCTGCATGCGCGTGGCCAGCAGCGATTGATGGGCGTCCCGCAGGACGACCTCGGTGATGCCGATTTTGCGGTGATGCGTCATGGATTCCGTCCTTGTTTACCGACCGTCATGGTCCTGTTGAAAGCGCGCGATGGCGGCAGCGATCGCCGCGGCGACTCCGCCCTTCGGGCGCGTTCCGCCGTCGGTCGCCGGCGCCGCGCTCGGCGGCCAGCGCACCTCGGCGAAGCGGATAATCCGTGCCGCGGCCATCGTGGCGAAGACGAGGATCGCGAGCAGCAGGAAGACCGTCCCCATTCCCACGACCATGATCTGCAGTCCGTCGATCAGCATGCGAGCTCCTTTGCCCGGACGATCTCCCCCGCGTGAAAGACTCCCTCCATGCCGGCGTCGTCACGGACGATCAGCGCCCCGTCCACGCCGTATCCGGCAATCCTTCCCTGAACGATCTTCATGCCGAGGTCAAGGGCGACGGCGGTCCCCGCCGGGAGCGCGCGCCGTTCCCACTCCGGGAGGATCGCGGCGAAGCCCTCCGCGCGAAAGCGCGCGCAGTGCGCGTCGAAGCGCGCGAGCCACGGGTCGCACAATGCCGCCGGGTCGCGCCGCGCGCCGCTCTCGATGAAAAGCGAGGTCGCCGGCCGGTCGATCGCCGCCATCGCCTCCGTGCTCTGGTTGACGTTGAGGCCGACGCTGACGACGGCCGCGGTCAGGCGCTCGCCGGCGAGCTGCGCCTCCGCGAGGATCCCGGCGATCTTGCGTTCCCCCACGAGCAGGTCGTTGGGCCAGCGAATCCGTGCGCTCACCCCCTCCGCCTCCAAAAGCTCCGCTAGGGCCACCGCGGCGATCGGCGTGAGCAGTGGGGCATCCGCTGCGGGGAGGTCGAGTTGAATCAATAATGAGAGTAGGAGCGCTTCGCCCGCTGGGGCCTCCCAGCTGCGCCCCCGACGGCCGCGCCCGTCGGTCTGGACTCCCGCGGTGATCACCGCCCCATCGGGAAGTTCGGCGCTGTGCTCCAGGGCGTAGCGGTGCGTCGAGTCGATCGACTCCAGCGGGATATGATGATGGGACCGTTCGTTGGCCATGGCCGTCTTCTTTCAGAATGCCTTTCAGAGGTCAAATCTTGCGACGAAAAACCGAAAAAACTTCGGTTCCTCGAAAGTTTTCCCCATGCTTTTAAATATCCGCTCAAACCCGGCGAAAATGGAGAAAAAAACGCAAAAAGGGGGTGTACAAAACCGGAGGAGTCGATATAAGGGCGCCGTTTGTGACGCGAAACCGGGGAAGGATTGGTGTTCGCCATGGGCGGCGCGTTCCACAACCGATTGTATTTCTAGGGTTTGTCAGCACTCAGTGCGGCAGGCCGTTTTTTTTGCCCGCGCAGCGGGAACAGGGGAGGAAGCGATGGGTCAGAATATCGTCCAGAAGGTTCTTTCGAAGCACCTGCGCGAGGGGGAGTTCACCCCCGGCCAGGAGATCGGCATTCGCATCGACCAGACGCTCACGCAGGACGCCACCGGTACGATGGCCTATCTCCAGTTCGAGGCGATGGGGCTGAACGAAATCAAGACCGACCGCTCCGTCTCCTACGTCGACCACAACACGGTGCAGGTCGGCTTCGAGAACGCCGACGACCACCGCTACCTGCAGACGGTCGCGGCGCGTTACGGCATCGTCTTCTCGCGCCCGGGCAACGGCATCTGCCACCAGGTGCACCTGGAGCGCTTCGGCGTCCCGGGCACGACGATGCTCGGCAGCGATTCCCACACCCCCACCGGCGGCGGCGTGGGCCAGATCGCCATCGGCGCCGGCGGCATCGATGTGGCGGTGGCGATGGGCGGCGGCAACTTCTACCTGACCGCGCCGAAGGTCTACAAGGTCAACCTCACCGGGGAGCTCCCGCCCTGGGTCTCGGCGAAGGACGTCATCCTCAAGATGCTCTCGATCCTCAGTACGAAGGGGAACGTCGGCGTGATGCTCGAGTACGGCGGCCCGGGGGTGGCGACGCTCACCGTCCCGGAGCGCGCGACGATCACGAACATGGGCGCCGAGATGGGCGTGACGACCTCGATCTTTCCCTCCGACGAGGAGACGAAGTCGTTCCTGAAGGCGCAGGGGCGCGAACAGGATTGGACGGCGCTCGCCGCGGACGACGACGCGACCTACGAGCGCACGATCGACCTCGACCTCTCGACGATCGAGCCGCTCACCGCTGCCCCGCACAGCCCGGGCAACATCCAGCCGGTGACGGAGCTTGCGGGCACGAAGGTGAACCAGGTCTGCATCGGCTCCTGCACGAACTCCTCCTATAAGGATCTGGTGACGGTCGCGAAGATACTCAAGGGCAAGACGGTGCACCCGACCGTGAGCGTCGGCATCGCCCCCGGCTCGCGCCAGGTCCTGGCGATGCTCGCGCACGAGGGGTACCTCTCGGGTCTCATCGACGCCGGTGTGCGCATCCTGGAGAGCGCGTGCGGCTTCTGCATCGGCAACAGCTTCAGCCCGAACTCCGCCGCCGTCTCGCTGCGCACGAGCAACCGAAACTTCGAGGGGCGCAGCGGCACGAAGGACGCGCAGGTCTATCTCGTGAGCTGCGAGACCGCCGTGGCGGCCGCGCTCTCCGGCGAGTTCACCGACCCGCGCACGCTGGGCGATTACCCCTCGGTCACGATGCCGACCGAGTACCACATCGACGACAGCATGTTCCTCTTCCCGTCGAAGGAACTGCGCGACACCGAGATTCTGCGTGGTCCGAACATCGGCTCGCCGCCGAAGAACGATCCGATGCCCAAGGCGCTCAAGGGCGAGGCGACGATCAAGGTCGGCGACAAGATCACGACCGACCACATCATGCCGGCCGGCCCGCGGCTGAAGTACCGCTCGAACGTCGAGAAGTATTCGACCTTCGTCTTCGAGCACGTTGACGAGAGCTTTCCGAAGCGCTGCACGGCCAACAAGGAGAAGGGCGTGCACAACGTGATCGTGGCGGGCGAGAGCTACGGCCAGGGCTCCAGCCGCGAACACGCCGCGCTCTGCCCGATGTACCTGGGCGTGAAGGCGGTGATCGCGAAGTCCTTCGAGCGCATCCACTCGGCGAACCTCATCAACTTCGGCATCGCGCCGCTGGTCTTCGAGAACCCGGCCGACTACGATACGATCAAACAGGGCGATTCGCTTGAGATCCCGAATTTCCGCGAGGCGATCGAGAAGGGCGAGGCGTTGACCGTGCAGACCGGCAAGGGCGCGACGATCCCGGTGACGGCGAAGCTCTCCGACCGGCAGCGCGCGATGCTGCTGGCGGGCGGTTTGCTCAACGACACGAAGGGGAATTAAGCTCGCTGACAAAGCTCTATTATGAAGGACGAGGTGCTTTTGGACTGTCATCCCCGAAGGTAGTAATCGGGGATCCAGTCTGGGAAGCATGGGCTGGATTCCCGCTTTAATCATGCGGGAATGACAACCTTATACGAATCACGGAGGAGATATGGCACAGCGAGGCATTCGCGAATACGACGCGAAGAGGATGTTGGCGGCGGAGCTGCCGAAGATGCTGGGCGAGGGCTTCCGGTATGAGGGCCACGTGGCGCTCGTCGGTCCCGAGACGAACCTCGACGAGCTCGCGAAGTACAATCCGTGGCTCACGAAGGGCAAGCTCGTGGTGAAGCCCGACCAGCTCTTCGGCAAGCGGGGCAAGCACGGCCTGCTCCTGCTCGACGCCGACTGGAACGCTGCGAAGAAGTGGATCGGCGAGCGGATGAACACCGAGACGACGGTGGGGGAGACGACCGGCACGCTCACCCACTTCCTGGTCGAGCCGTATACCCCGCACGACGAGAAGGAGGAGCTCTACGTCGCCATCCGCGACGAGCGCGAGAACGACGTCATCTACTTTTCGCTCAAGGGCGGCATCTTCGTCGAGGAGCACTGGGATCAGGTCGCGCAGTTCAAGGTGCCGATCCTCGCGGGCGAGGTCGACGAGCAGGCGCTGGCCGCGAAGCTCTCCGACCTGGGCCCCAAGCGCGACGCGACGGTGCAGTTTGTCAAAGCGCTCTACCGTTTCTACGCCAACAACGGCTTCTCGTATCTCGAGATCAATCCCTTCACCTTCGCGGCCGACGGCGCGATCGTTCCGCTCGACATGGTCGCCAAGGTCGACGATACGGCGGCCTTCGACTGCCGCCGGGTCTGGGGCGAGATCGAGTTCCCGAAGCCATTTGGGATCCATGCGACGAAGGAGGAGGAGTACATCAAGTACCTCGACGAGCAGAGCGGGGCATCGCTTAAGCTCACGATCCTCAACCCCGAGGGCCGCGTCTGGACGATGGTCGCCGGCGGCGGCGCCTCGGTGATCTACGCCGACACCGTCTGCGACCTGGGGTACGCGAAGGAGCTGGCCAACTACGGCGAGTATTCGGGCAATCCCTCGACGGAGCTGACCTATCAGTACGCGAAGACGGTCCTGGACCTGATGACCCGCGAGAAGGATGCGAAGGGCAAGGTCCTGATCATCGGCGGCGGCATCGCCAACTTCACCGACGTGGCCAAGACCTTCACGGGTATCATCCAGGCGCTGACCGAGTACAAGGACAAGCTCAAGGCGGGCGACGTGAATATCTACGTTCGCCGCGGTGGCCCGAACTGCCAGGAGGGGTTGGCCAAGATGCGCCGCGTGGGCGAGGAGCTGGGCCTGTCGATAGAGGTTTACGGCCCCGAGACCCACATGACCAAGATCGTTTCACTGGCACTGCAATAGATGGGTATCGTCGATTTTATCAAGGACCTATTCCAACCGACGCAGAAGGCGGGAGGAGGAGCCATGAGTTCCGCAGAGCTTTTTTCAAAGGAGACACGAGCGATCGTCTACGGCTATCAGCAGGCGGCCATCCAGCGCATGCTCGACTTCGACGTCGCCTGCGGGCGCGAGAAGCCATCGGTGGCGGCGATCGTCAACCCCAGCCGTGGCGGCCTGCACAAGGTCTTCTTCGGCCAGGGCGAGGTCCTGCTGCCGATGTACCGCACGCTCGCCGAGGCGACCGAGCGGCACCCCGAGGTCGACACGATCGTCAACTTCTCGTCGCAGCGCAGCGCCTTCCCGACGACGATGGAGGCGCTGGAGAATCCGAAGATTCGCTCGGTGACGGTGATCGCGGAGGGGGTTCCGGAGCGAAAGAGCAGGATCCTGGCTGCGACCGCCAAGGAGAAGGGGAAGTGGATCATCGGTCCGGCGACCGTCGGCGGCGTCAAGGCGGGCTGCTTCAAGATCGGCAACACCGCCGGGACGATCGACAACATCGTCGAGTCCAAGCTCCACCGTCCCGGCTCGGTCGGCTTCGTTTCGAAATCGGGGGGGCTCTCCAACGAGTGCTACAACATCATCGCGCGCAACACCGACGGGTTGTACGAGGGCATCGCCATCGGCGGCGACGCCTACCCGGGCTCGACGCTCCTCGACCACATCCTGCGTTTCGAGCAGATCCCCGCGGTCAAGATGATCGCGGTGCTCGGCGAGATCGGCGGCACCGAGGAGCTCAAGATCGTCGAGGCGCTCAAGGAGGGGAGGATCAAGAAGCCGCTGGTGATCTGGGTGACCGGGACCTGCTCCAAGATGTTCCCCGCCGGCGTGCAGTTCGGCCACGCGGGGGCCAAGGCCGACTCGGCGCTGGAGACCGCCGACGCGAAGAACGCGGCGCTCAAGGAGGCGGGTGCCATCGTCCCGAAATCGTTCGACGACTTCGACCAGGCGATCCGGAAGACCTTCGATGACCTCGTCGCCGACGGCACGATCAAGCCGGCCCCCGAGGTTCCGGCCCCGAAGTTCCCGGTCGACTACGCTCGGGCGATGAAGGAGGGCAAGATCCGCAAGCCGGCGCAGTTCATCTGCACGATCTCGAACGACAAGGGCGAGGAGCTGACCTACAACAACGTCCCGATCTCGAAGGTGATCGGCGAGGACTACGGCATCGGCGGGGTGATCGGGTTGCTCTGGTTCAAGCGGGAGCTGCCGAAGTTTGCCACCAAGTACATCGAGAACGTGCTCATGCTCACGGCCGACCACGGCCCGGCGGTCTCGGGGGCGCACAACGCCATCGTCACCGCGCGTGCGGCGAAGGACATCATCTCGTGTCTCGTCTCGGGTCTGCTCACCATCGGCCCGCGCTTCGGCGGCGCGATCGACGGCGGGGCGCAGATGTTCAAGAAGGCCTTCGAAGCGGGCGAGTCGCCTGATGAATTCATCGCGCGGATGAAGAAGGCGGGGGTGAACATCCAGGGGATCGGCCACCGCGTGAAGAGCGTGACCAACCCCGACATGCGCGTGACGCAGCTCAAACAGTATGTCTTCGAGAACTTTCCGCAGCACAAGCTGCTCGACTACGCGCTCGAGGTCGAGCAAATCACGACGCAGAAGAAGGGGAACCTCATCCTCAACGTCGACGGCTGCATCGGGATCACCTTCGTCGATCTGCTCTGGTCGCTGCCGGAGCTCTTCACGAAGGAGGAAACCTCCGAGATCATCGACATGGGGTGCCTCAATGCCCTCTTCGTCTGCGGCCGCTCGATCGGCATCTTCGGCCACATCTTCGACCAGAAGCGGCTCAAGCAGCCGATGTACCGGACGCCGTACGATGAGATTGCGTATATGACCGATCAGTAGAATGTTATAAGTTCTTCAAGAAGGGCGTTGCTCGGGGCTTTGAGCAACGCCCTTCTTTTATGCGGACAGGCGATGAGGATCAAGATTAGGATTACGATCCGTGCCGCGCCATCACTCCTGTGCAATAACACCGAATCCTTTCGTGGAACAGGCCTTCTTCGTCAGTCGTTTTTTTTGTCCTCCGCCCGAGGGTGAGGGGACGAAAAAAAACGACCTTCCAAAGGAGGCAGCTATGAACCACGAAAGGCTTCGTTGCTATCGCACGCTAATCGAAGTTGCGGCGCGGATCGAGGCGATGACTAAGCGGTGGCCGTCGCGCTCTCTTCGCGATCGTGCAGGGCTCGATCGCCGAGACCGTGGCCTGCCTCGACCTCGCCGCTGCCTTCGGCCTCATCGTCCCGCTGGAGCAGGGATCGCTCAAGACCGGGCTCCGCACCCCTGGATGTAAACACTCCAGTCGCTTCCGAAGCTTCTTTGGCCCCCATGACGTCTTGCTCTTCCGAAGCTCCACGATCATCCTTTCGACCTCCTCCGCTGTCTGATTCGGGTGTCGCTCCGGCGCTCGTGATTGATCCATCAACCCGACCAATCCCTCCTTCAAATACCGTCCGTAATGCTTATATCCCGTCTTCCGAGATATCCCGAATTCCCGGCAGACATCTGCCATTCGCTCGCCTTCCAACATCCTCCCAATAAATCGCGTCCGCTCGTCCATGAGGTGACTCTCTTTCCAGGGCATGGCTCCCTCCTTCCCATGCCCCTCTATAGTGTCACCTATGTCCCCGGTCCAAAATGTTACCTATCTGCCCGGTTCAGACCCTTGATCTATCCGTTCTCAGTTCACCCTACTCCGAATCCGTCCTCTGGGGTGGTCGCACATTGCGACCACCTTTTAAAAGTTACAAAATATGACTCTTAACGTGTAACTTATTGAAAACACGCGTTATTCAATTATTTGGCATGATATATAGCATATTATTTGGCTGGGCTTGATTTATGGTATAATATATGGCATATTTTTTGGTATGAAAAAGCTTCTTCAAACTCCGCTCTATCCCCAGCTCCTCGCGATCATTCAGCACATCGGGGCGTTTTGTGAGGGCTGGGAGCGCGCCAAGGAGCTGGACCGCGATCTCTACGCCGGCCTCAAGCGGACGACGATCATCACATCGGCGGGTTCGTCCACGCGCATCGAGGGTGCGCATTTGAGCGATGAGGAGATCGCTTCAAGGATCAAGGGCCTCAAGCTGCAGCGCATTCGCGATCGCGACGACGCCGAGGTGGCGGGATACATCGAATGCCTGCATCACATCTTCGATCACTATCGGACGATGGAGATTTCGGAGCACGAGATCCGCTCATTGCATCAGATGATGTGTCAGTACCTTGCGGACGACGTCCTGCCCCGTTCGCAGCGCGGCGCGTACAAGAACATCACGAACGCCGTCGTGCGCAACGATCACGAAACCGGTGAGCAGGAGGTCGTCTTCGAGACGACGCCTCCGGGGCCGATGACCGACGCCGCCATGCGCGAGCTGGCGATCGATTATAATGCGTTCATCGGCGATGCGAATTATGCGGATCTCGAAGTGATCGCAGCGTTCATCGTGAAGTTCCTGGCAATCCATCCCTTCCGGGACGGAAACGGCCGCATCGCGCGGCTCCTCACCAATCTCTGCCTGCTCAAGCAGGGGTACGATTTCTGTCAGTACGCTTCGCACGAGAAGGTGATCGAGGACAACAAGGCGACGTACTATATCGCCCTCCGACAGACACATGCCTCGCTCGCCGTGAAGCCCGACCTCAATCCCTGGCTGCTCTTCTTCTTGAGGACCCTCGATCGGCAGACGCAGTTGTTGCGCGAGCGGATCCTGCCGAGGGAGCGGGGCGATCTCACCGAGCTGGCGGAGCGGGTTGTGACATTCGTGCGCGATCACCAACCGGTGAGCATCGGTTTCCTCGAGCGCAACACCGGGATCAAGCGCGCGACACTCAAGAGCATCCTCGCGCGCCTCAAGGAGCGAGGGATACTTCGTATGGAAGGTGAGCGAAAGGGAAGTCGCTATTCCCTTTCCTCGTCATCGGAACCGAAGGAATGAACTCATGAAACAGGATCGTTGCGATCGCGAGGGATTTATCGAGGTGCCCGGCGGGCGCGTCTGGTATCGGATCGCGGGCGCGGAATGCGCGGGCGTCCCGCTGCTCGTCGTCCACGGTGGCCCCGGGGCGACGCACGATTACCTCGAGCCGTTGGCGGCCCTCGCCGACGAGCGCCCCGTCGTCTTCTACGATCAGCTCGGCAGCGGCAGCTCGGATTGCACCGACGACCCAGCGCTCTGGACGGTGGAACACTTTGTGGAGGAGCTGGGCTGCGTCCGCGCAGCGCTCGGGCCCGATCGCCTCTGGCTCCTCGGCCAGTCGTGGGGCGCGGCGCTCGCGGTCGAATATGTCCTCCGCGTAGGCTCGCAGGGCGTCGCGGGGCTCGTCCTCTCCGGAGCGATGCTCAGCGCACAACGGTGGGAGGCGGATCAGCGCGTCAACCTCGCCGCCCTGCCCGAGCCCTTTCGTCGCGCCATCGAGGAGGGGGAGGCGCGACGCGACTACGAGGCGCCGGCCTTCCAGGAGGCGATGATGGCCTACTATCGGCGGCACGTCTGCCGGCTCGATCCGTGGCCCGACTGTCTCGTCCGAACCTTCGAGCGGATGGCGCCCGCCATCTATCATCATATGTGGGGGGCGAGCGAGTTCACGGTCACCGGGACGCTCGCGGGCTACGACGTGACGGGGCGGCTCGGGGCGATCGACGTCCCGACGCTCTTCACCTGCGGCCGCTACGACGAAGCATCGCCCGACGCGACGGCATGGTATCGAATCCTCCTCCCCGGTTCCGAGATGATCGTCTTCGAAGAGGCCTCCCACGAACACCACCTCGAGCGGGAAGGGGAGTATCTCACCGCTGTCCGTGCCTTCCTGCATCGCTGAACGCCCGATCTTCGCAGCAGCGTTCGATCATAAGGAATGTGGGACGGAGCAAGCAATGTGTATTGGCAAGTGCCATTTCGGCCTCCGCCGTGAAGGGGCAGGAGACATTCTTCATGGCTCCGAAGAGCGCCACCCTCGCCCAGACGATGGTCATTCAATAGGCGGACGTCGAACAGACGCACGCACGGGACTACGGCTTTGCCCCGTTTCAAGTGAGATCGGGTGGCAACGCCCGATGCCGCCCGGCCCAGTTTCTACAACGATCCACTTTCAGCGCTTGTCTTTCCCGTCGCCCTCCATTATTTTTCGACATCGGGAGGCCCTTGAGGGGCCCCTTTTTGAAAGGGAGGGGACCATGCAGAGGATGCATCGGTGGGTCATCATCGTCACGCTCTGTGCCGCGGGCGCGGGCTGTACGGCCGGCGGCGAGCCGACGCTCCCCTACCTCGTCCAGCAGACCGCGACGCAGGCCTTCACCGAGGCGGTGCAGGCCAACGGCTTTCCGGGTGGGGTCCTGGGGCTCAGGCGCCTCTCCGACGGGGCGACGCTGTTCGTCGCATCGGGCCTCGCGGAGGCATCTTCCACTCCCACCAACGACCCGACCCAATGGCCGGCCGCCGAGCCGATGTCCGTCGACCGGCACACGCGCGTCGCCAGCGTCAGCAAGACATTCACCGCGATGATGATCCTGACGCTCGTCGACGAGGGGCTCCTCACCCTCGACAAGACGATCGACGACTTCTTCCCCGGCCTCGTCCCCAACAGCGACCGTATCACGCTGCGCCACCTGCTGACCATGACCAGCGGGCTGTACGATCACGAGGATTCTGTGCCGATCGGCAGGGCCACAACCTGCGGCGACCTCACCACCTATTACACGCCCGAAGAGCTCATCGCCTTTTCGAACGAGTCCGGCGGCGGCGAGGTCCACTTCGAACCCGGCGAGTATTACAAGTACACCAACACGAACTTCACCATCCTTGCGATGATCGCGCAGGAGGTCACCGGCAGAAGCTACCAGCAGCTGATCGCGACGCGAATCGCCGAACCACTGGGGCTTTCGAACACCTTCGCCCCCGCCAACGACGAGGTCACCCCGCCCTCGCCGTATATGCACGGCTATCAGATCCCCTCGACGATGGCCGGCGCCGAACTCATCTGCGAAGGCTACGACAGCTGGTGGGACTACAGTATCCAGAACATGTCCTGGGACCTGGGCGCCGGCTCGATGATCTCGACGGCAGGCGATCTGTTGCGTTTCATGTCCGCCGTATACTCGGGCGAACTGATCAGCCCGGAACTTTACAACGAAATGATGACGCCCGCTGATGTGACAGATTTCTCGAGCGGGCAGCCCAGCAACTACGGCTTCGGGATCAGCGTCCTCCCCGACGGGCGGGCCGGCCATGAGGGCTCCAATGCCGGCTATAACACGATCATGATCGTCGACGGGGAATACGCCTATGCCATCGCCGTCAACGCCGGCTCGGACATCACCTTCGAGGGTAAGACGATCACCACGAATGCCACTACCCTCTACGTGGCAGTGCGCACCGCTCTCTCAGAATTGTAGCCACCCCATTTTCTCCGTTGAGTGGTTTCCTAACCGTTCCCTTTCGCTCCGTCTGGTGGGACGCGCCTCCGCTCCAAAAAAGGTCTGACCCCCCGCGTGCATCTTCACGAAATGACGACGGTTTCAAGGAGGGAGAAGAGAAAATTTCGATCGGGAGGGGAGTTGCGCTATACTGCTTCCCTCACACCAATAGGGGGACACAGAACATGATGATTCTCGATGCTGACTTGCTGCTGAATTTCTTTCTCTTCACCTCCATCATCAATCTCTTTCTCCTCTTCTTCGGCTTCATGGTCATCGCGTTGGCACGCGGGTGGGTCTACCGGATGCACAGCCGGTGGTATCCGATGACGGAGGAGGAGTTCAACCGGGCGATCTACCGCATGATGGGGATCTACAAGATCCTGATCTTCGTCTTCTGCGTCGTTCCCTATATCGCCCTGCGCATTGTCGTTTGACTCCGGCGGGCATCACTCCCCGGCTGCGATGTCGGCGTACCACTCTGCCACGACGTCGTGTGCGAGCTTGCCGCGGACGGACATCGTCGTCACCGTGCCGAAGAAGAGATCCCACTGCTCCTGCGTCGTGATCCAGTTGTCCCACAGAAAGGCGCCGCGCATGTAGTCGCGCTGCGAGGCCACCGCGAAGAAGGCATCGTAGATGTTCGCCTGTTCCTCCTCCGCATCGCGCAGGCCGTCGCCGTCCGCGTCGAGCATCTCCTTGGGCTCGAAGAAGTGCGCGCTCGGATTGGCGCTCGCCCCCGTGTGATCGACGTAGCCCATCTCGGTGAAGACGATGGGGAACTCCGGGTTCTCCACGTGCAGCGGTTCGATGAAATCATCGAAGACCGCCTCCCAGCGCGCGATGAGCTCTTCGGTCGTCGGCACCTCGGCGGGCGGGTTTGTATAGAGTGGGAAATAGGCGGAGACGCCGATGACGTCGAGGCCGTCGATATCCTGCCAGATGTAGCGCCCGCTGGTGTAATCGCTCGTGAGCGCGCCGTAGTGCATGTCGTAGGTCAGCCGGCCTGAATAGACCGCCTTGATCGCGTCGACCATCGCCTGGATCTCGCTGCGGAAGTGGTTCGGCCAGACGCCGACGGCGCGCGTGCGGAAGAGGCGTTCGGTTTCGCCGCCGAAGGAGAAGAGCTCCACGCTTTCCTCCTCGGCGATCGTCGCGAAGTGCACCGCCTGTTCGGTGAGCGAAGCGAAGAAGGAGGTGACGAAAGCGTCGTGGTCGGGATGCGTGAGCGCCCAGGGCCAGTTCTCCGCGGCGAGGATCGTCGGGTCGTTGGTCTCTGCGACGGCGAAGGGGTCGCCGAGCTGCCAGCGCTGTGCGATCTTTCCCGGCACCGCGTCGAGATTGCAGTCGTCGAAGGCGAGGGTGATGTAGAAGTGAAAGCCGCGGTCGCGGAAGGCGCGAATGAGCGTGCGCAGCGTCTCGTCGTCGATCGTATTGATGACGTGGCGCCCGTACGCGTCCATGTCGATGTCGGCGTCGTAGCGTCGATCGACCGTCGGATCGACCGAGTCTTCATAGGAGAGCGCGATGTTGAAGCCCACCCAGTTGACGTCCAGGTTGCGCAGGTATTCGAAGAACTCATCGGGGAGGGTGTGCACCGTCTCGTGGTTGTCCCCCCAGTCGCCGCCGATGTGCACCGCTCGCAGGAAGGCGTCGGGGGAGGAGGGGGGGATCGTCCCCGGCAGCGGGTCGTCTCCGGTGTCCTCGTTGTTTTGCGCTCCCGTTGTGTCGCCGGCGTCTTTCTCGACGTCGGCCTGATCGTCGGAGAGCTGCGGTGCCTCCTCCTCTTCCTCGGTTGAATCATTGTCCACATGCATGCGTGCCATCTCGCGTCGGCCGAGCTCCACCGGTCCGCCCTCCGTCACCGTCACCGCCACGTGCATCTCGTAGCGTTCGCCCGAACTGTGTGTGTAGGTCGCGACGACCTCGTGTGCGCCGAGCGGGACGCCAACGATTTCGAAGAAGCCCGTGTCGTCGGTATCGTCGCAGCAGTCCTCGACGTCGGCGACGCAGACAGTTGCACCGACGATGCCGGGCAGCACTTCATCGGTCGAGAGGAGCTTCGCCGCTGCGGCGGAGAGTTTGTGGAGTTGGAGGTATCCGCGGATCGTGCCGGTGATCTCGACGGGGACATCGCTCGGGAGATCGGCGGTTGATTCGACGAACCCCTGACCGCACGCTGCGGCGAGCGGCAGGAGAAACAGGATGGCGAACTTGCACAACCTCATGGAGACCTCAATCCGCCAACAAGGTCCCCAACCCTCCCCTCTCAAGGCCCCTCTAGTATACCATCGGCAGTCTAGAAATGACACCACTCGGTGCAACCGTCCGCCCGTGCTCCGTCTGATGAATATGATGAATACGTCTGATGAATAAAATGCACTTCTGTGAGCGGTGCACCCGGAAGAGGAAATCGGGCATTGACAGCCCCCGTCCGACGTGTAAAATAAACTCTACAAAATGTCGTATATATTGACGTGGGGACGACATGCCCAAACTGGCCTCAAAACTGCGCATCCGAAATCGCCTGCATGTCCTACGGGCGGAGGGGCGGATCACCCAGCAACAGCTCGCCGACGCCATCGGCGTGACGCGCGCGACGATCGTGGCGATCGAGAAGGGGAACTACAACCCTTCGCTCGAACTCGCCTTTCGCTTGGCGCGACACTTCGGCGTCGACATTCACGCGATCTTTCAGATCGAGGAGGAAGACCATGCTGAAGTTTAATCGCTACATCGCGCAGTACCTGCTCTACGCCCTGCCGGCGGTCGTCGTCTGTATCGTCTGGACGAGCTTCCAGAGTCAGTCGGAGATCCTGGCGATGGAGAACGCCGTGCTCTCCTTCATCTGGAACGTCCTCTCCTGGAACCTGATCCTCTGGTTCGCGCTCCTCATCTACTTCCTCTTTGCGCTCGTCTTCTCTCGCCGCTTCCGCGAGCTCCTCCTCAAGCGCCTGGCCTGCGTCCGTGAGCGCGACGAGCGCGAGGAGCAGATCACCGGGTGGGCGAGCAAGGCGGCCTTCCTCTCGACGCTGGCGCTCCTCATCCTCCTCCTCTTCGCAAGCGTCATCGACATCCGCGTGACGCGCCTCCCCGCCGGGCAGGAGATCGACGGAAAGAGCCGCACGCTCTCCATCGGCTTGGGCTTCCAGGCGCTCGACCTCTCCGGCCGCGAGGTGGCGGGGGAGGACGGGACGATCTTCTCCATCCACGACCTGCCGCTCTCGAAGGAGGGGATCGTCCTCGCGATCATCCTCTGGCAGCTGGGGAGCTATCACTACTTCGCGCGCCGTCGCCTGCGCGCCGGGTGAGGACGCGGGGCGCGGAAAAAAACGCCGGCTGCTCGTGCGCAGCCGGCGTCTTTGCTCCCGTTCGTCCGAAAATTACTGCCCGAGCTTCTGGAGTTGCTCGAGTTTCTCCGTCTCCTCCTCGGCAATGAGCTTTTCGATCTCGTCCATCACGCGGTTCATCTCGGCGAAGCAGGCCTTGTAGGGATCGGTCGTCGTCATGTCGACGCCGCCGGCCTTGAGCGACTCCACCGGATACTCCGAATTGCCCAAGCGCAGGACGTTGAGGAAGCGTTCCACCGCCCCCGGCTCCTTCTCGAGGATCGGCTTGGCGAAGGCCATCGCCGCGACGAACGAGGTCGTGTACTTGTAGACGTAGAAGTTGTAGTAGAAGTGCGGGATGTAGGCCCACTCGACGTTGTAGCGGTCGTCGATGTGCGTCACTCCCTGATCGTGCCCGTAGTACTCGCGCAGGATCTCGCCGTAGGTGTTGTTCAGCGCCTCCGCCGTGAGCGGCTCTCCCTTCCACATCTTGTCGTAGATTTGGCTCTCGAACTCGGCGAACTGCGCCTGCCGAAAGACCGTCTGGCGGATGCTGCCCAGGTACTCGCCCAATAGCGCGAGCTTCGTTTTGCGGTCCGGCGCGGTGTCGATCGCGTGGCGCGTGAGCAGAATCTCGTTGAGCGTCGAGGGGACCTCCGCCACGAAGATCGAGTAGTCGGCGTAGGCGAAGGGCTGTGTTCGGTTCGTATACCACGTGTGCATCGCGTGTCCGAACTCGTGGATGGCGGTCGAGACGCTCTCGAAGTTGCCGTTCCAGTTGAGCAGGACATACGGGTGCACGTCGTAGGCCTCGCCCGACATATAGGCGCCGGTGTACTTGCCCTTGTTCGGCATGAAGTCGACCCAGCGGTTTTCGAAGCCGTTGCGGACGGTGGAGACGTACTCCTCGCCCAGGGGGGCCAGCGCCGCGTACATCAGCTCCTTGCCCTCGTCGAGCGAGTAGTGCAGGTCGGCGCCGGGGATGATCGAGGCGTAGAGGTCGTGATAGCCCAGTTGTTCCACGCCGAGCATCCGCTTTTGCAGGTTCAGATAGCGGTGGAGCGTCGGCAGCCCTTCGTGGACGCCCTCCAGCATCGCGTCGTAGGCGCGCGGGGCGACGTTGCGGTCGTCCATCGCCGCCTCGCGGGCGTTTCCGTAATGGCGCAGCTTCGCCACCTCCACCTGCGCCTTGATGTGCGACTCCAGCGTCTTCGCGAAGGTGTTCTGGAACTGCTGGTACTTGCCCCAGAAGGCCTGGAAGATCGCGATGCGGTCGTCGCGGTTGTCCGAGCCGCGATAGCGCGCGTACATCGGTGTGGAGACCTCCACCTCCGTCCCATCCGAGAGGGTGACCGTGGGGTGGGGGATGTCGGAGTAGGCGAATGTCTCATAGATGTTTCCGCCCGACTCGGTCAACGGCGTGAGGGTCGCAAGCATCGCCTCCTGCTGCTGCGGCAGCGTGTGCTCGGCGCGGCGCAAAAGGTCGTCGAGGAAGTGCTGATAGAGCTGCAGCGGTTTGCTCTGGAAGAGGTAGGCCTTGATGCGCTCCTGGCCCAGCTCCTGGATTGCCGGCGCCAGGAAGGCGGTGGCGGTCTTGAAGTCGGCCATCAGCTGCTGGGCGCGCGTTTTCATCGCCTGGCGCGCGGAGTCGCGCTGGTCCTCGTGGGTGCAGCGCTCCGCATAGCTTGCCACGCGATAGAGCTCCTTCTTGACGGAAAAGATGCGATCGAGCGCCGCGAAGAGCTTCTCCGCCGATGCGGTCGCCGTCCCTGTGAGCGTCGAGAGGGCAGCGATCTCCCGTTTGGTGCGGGCGAATGCCTGTTCCCATGCTTCGCGAGTGGGATAGAGGTCGGTCAGGTCCCACTTGAGCGCGTCGGGGACCTCGCTGCGCTCCGGGACCTCGCCGGCGCCCTCGTTGGACGCGGCGAGCGCGATGCGCGGCGTTTGCGTCGTCGTCGCCTGCGCGAGCAGGACGGGCCGGGTGTTGCCGGTGGCGAAGCGCCAGCGCGGCATGGCGGCTGGGTCCGCGGAGGACGCCATCGGGAACTGTCCGGTTGCTGCTGCGTAGCTGGATGCGGCGAAGGGGCTGGCGATGACTCCGGTGTTGTTTGTCCTGCTCTCCCCGTTCTCCGATCGACGCGCCCCCGCGAACGATCCGGCGACTGCCCCTGCCTCGTTCACTGCCATGGCTCTGCCTCCTTTGCTCTGGGTGTCGGATAACGAAGTCTCTTTCATAATCAAAGAAGACCCGGGGGCGCAATTCATTTTGGCGGACGATATGATTATGCGACAGGAAGTGGTAAAGTACCGGGTGGAATAATACCGGTCATGAGGAGGGCCGCTCGCCGAAGATGGCAGTGCCGACGCGGACGATCGTAGCCCCCTCCTCGATCGCGACCGCGAAGTCGTGGCTCATCCCCATCGAAAGGTGCGTCAGCGGCTGATCCAGGGCGAGCGCGTCGTTGAGCCGATCCCGCTCGGCGCGCAGGCGGCGGAAGAAGGGGCGGCTGTGCTCCGGGTCGGAGTCGTAGGGGGGGATGACCATCAGCCCCTGGAGCTTGAGTTGCTCCGTCTGCAGGATATGGCGTGCCAGCGGGAGGAGCTCCTCGGAGTCCACCCCCGACTTCGAGGCCTCGTCGCCGATGTTGACCTCGATGAGGACCGACAGCGGGCGCTCGGCGCGCGCCGCCAGCGCGTCGGCGAGCTCGGGCGAGTCGACCGTCTCCATCAGCGCCGCCACCGGTGCTACGTACTTCGCCTTGTTCTTCTGCAGATGGCCGATGAAGTGCCAGGCGATGTCGAGGTCGGCCAGCTCGGCCGCCTTGTCGCGCAGGTGCTGGGCATAGTTCTCGCCGAAGCAGCGCTGGCCGGCGGCGTAGGCCGTGCGGATGGCATCGGCCGGCTGAAACTTCGAGACGGCGACGAGCGTGATCGCATCCGGATCGCGCCCGGCGCCATTCGCCGCGGTGGCGATGCGCTCGCGTATGGCGTTCAGGTTGTCGGCGATCGTCGTCATGAGATGGTGTCCGATTGCTGACACATTGCCTAACTCCTTGTCAACAGTGGGGAATACGGCTATAGTCGCGCTCATGAAATGGGGGAGCGTCATCGTTGCGGCGGTTGTGGCAGCCGCCCTCTATGCGGGCGGCTGCATTTTTCGTCCGCAGCCCTTCAAAGGGGTCATCTCCTACCGCCACGAGAAGGTCTACATCGGCCTGAATCCCGATCGGTACTACCGCGTCGGCGAGCTGCCGGCGGGGTGGGAGACGATTTCGACGCCGGCGCGCGCGATCGTCTTCTACAACGAGGAGCACCGCAGCACGATCGCCACCGACGCCTGGTGCGGAAACACGATCGGCGATCGCCCGCTCGAATCGCTCGGCGGCGAGCTGCTGGGAGCGCTCGCCGATCGCGACGTACAGGAGGAGGTCCCCTTCATGCTCGACGGGCGGGGGGCGCTGCGCCAGCGGGCGATCGGCGAGCTCGACGGCGTGCCGATCGTCCTCGATCTGGTCGTCATCAAGAAGAACGACTGCGTCTTCGACCTCTATGCGATCATGCCCCCCGATGAGGTCGAGACGGTGGAACGCGATTTCGAACTCTTCTACCTCGGCTTCCGCTACGAGTAGCGCCCGGCCGACGAATGCATCATGGAATTGCTACACGACAACAAGCCGATCGCCCGCGGCCTGAGCGAGTTCTTCATGCTCGTCGGCCGCGCCTTCATCGAGGCGATCGACAGCATTGGCGCCACCTCGCAGCTGGCGGCACGCGCGGTGAAGACCTTCTTCACCTACCGGCTGGCGCTGCGTGAGTTCCTGCGGCAGATGCAGGACGTGGGCAACCGCTCCTTCGCGCTCGTCGCCCTTGTCGCGCTCTTCACGGGCCTGGTGCTGGCCCTGCAGCTCTCGGTGGGCTTGGGGCGCTTCGGGCTCAAGCTCTATGTCGGCACGGTCGTGGGCCTGTCCATCTTCCGCGAGCTGGGCCCGGTGCTCACGGCGCTGATGGTCGCCTCGCGCGTGGGCAGCGGCATCGCCGCCGAGCTGGGCTCCATGGTCGTTACCGAGCAGGTGCTGGCCATCGAGGCGATGGGGGCGAACCCCACGCAGAAGCTGGTGGTGCCGCGGGTGCTCGCCACCACCATCGCCACGCCGCTGCTCACAATCATGGCCGACGTCATCGGCGTGCTCGGCGGCATGATCATCACGATCCGCGAGGCGGGCGTCTCGATGCACTTCTACATCGATCAGGTGAAGAACATCCTCATCGTCGAGGATGTCACCAGCGGCATCTGGAAGGCGCTCTTCTTCGGCTTCTTCATCGGTGTGATCTCCTGCTACCAGGGGTTGCAGACGAAGGGCGGGACCGAGGGGGTGGGCAACGCCACGACGCGGGCGGTGGTCTTTTCGGCGATATCGATCTTCGTCTCCGACTTCTTTTTGACGAAGATCTTCATCTACTTTTGACGGCGGTGCGATGGACGTCATGGTCGACTTCAAGCGTGTGAGCAAATCCTTTGGGGGAAAGCACGTCCTGGAGGATGCGAACCTCGCCATCCGCGATGGCGAGACGATCACGATCATCGGCGGATCGGGGACGGGCAAGACCGTCTTTCTCAAGCTCCTGCTGGGCGTGTTGCGGCCGGACCACGGGCACATCTTCTTCCGGGGCGTGGACATCGGGCGGATGCCCGAGCGCAAGCTCAACCGGATGCGCAGCCACATCGGGATGCTCTTCCAGGGGGCGGCGCTCTTTGACTCGCTCACCGTGGCAGAGAACATCGCCTATCCGCTGCGAGAGCACTTCGACTACGACGAGGAGAAACTGGGCCAGATCGTTTCCGAAAAATTGGATCTCGTCGGACTCCCTGGGATCGAGGAGATGATGCCCGCCGACCTCTCCGGCGGGATGAAGAAACGGGTGGGGCTGGCGCGCGCGATCGCGACCGATCCCGACGTCGTCCTCTACGACGAGCCGACCACGGGGCTGGACCCGGCGAACACGAAACGGATATGCCGGCTCATCAAGGAACTGCAGGGGAAGCTCGGCGTGACCTCCATCGTCGTGACGCACGACATGGAGGCGGCCTTCTCCGTGACCGATCGGTTGGCGATGATCCACGACAAGCACTTCGGCTTCGTGGGGACGCCGCAGGAGGCCCGCGATTCGGACGATCCGATGGTGCAGGACTTCATCCAGGGGAACATGGCGACCGGCGACGGTTAAGCGCACGCCAGGCGCGCATCGGTAGATGCTGGAGGACGGCATGGCGAAAAAGGCGATGGCAACGCAATTGAAGGTGGGGATTTTCGTCGCGGCGGGACTCACGCTCCTGATGGTCGTGATCTTCATGATCGGCGGCGAGCGGCGGTTCTTCTCGAGCACCTACACCCTCTATGCGAACTTCAACTCGATCTCCGGCCTGCGCGTCGGTGCGCCGGTGCAGCTCGCCGGCCTCAAGGTGGGCTACGTC
>CAYPII010000027.1:0-21669 GCA_964410765.1 uncultured Myxococcales bacterium
CCTCCAGATAGAGATCGGAGGGAACGGTCACCCCCTCCTGGTTCTCCATCGCCGCCGCGTAGGAGACCCCCGAGTCGAACCAGACGTCGAGGATGTCGGGCTCCTTTTCAAACGCCGTCGTCTCGCCGCACGCGGGACAGGCGAAGCCCTCCGGCCGGAAGTCCTCGGCCGGGTGCGCGAACCACGCGTCCGCCCCCTCCTCCTCGAAGAGGGCCGCCGCCTTTTCCACCAGCTCCGGCGTCGTGTGCGAGGCATTGCACGCCTTGCAGATGAGCGCGACGACCGGCACCCCCCAGAGGCGCTGGCGCGAGATGCACCAGTCGGGGCGGTGCGCGATCATCCCCTCGATACGGTTCTGCCCCCAGGGGGGAATCCACTGCACCTTCTTGATCGCGGCGAGCGCCTTCTCGCGCAGGGCGTTTTGCTCCATGGAGACGAACCACTGGTCGGTCGAGCGGAAGACGATCGGCCGCTTGCAGCGCCAGCAGTGCGGATAGGAATGCGCAATCTCCTGGCTCTGGACGAGCGCGCCGCTCTCGGAGAGCTTCTCGATGATCGGGATGTTGGCCTTCTCCACGTAGAGCCCGACGAGCCACGGCAGTCCGCACTCCTCGGTGAAGCGGCCGCCGTCGTCGACCGGCGCGAGAACCTCCAGGCCGTAGCGCTGGCCGACGTCGTAGTCCTCCTGGCCGTGGCCGGGAGCGGTGTGCACCGCACCGGTCCCCGCCTCGAGGGTGACGTGCTCGCCGAGGATGACGAGCGAGTCGCGCGCCAGCAGCGGATGGCGCGCCGTGCGGCGTTCGAGCTCCTGCGGCGCGGGACGTCCGACGATCGTCGAGTACGACTTGCCAACCGCCTCCATCACCGCGTCGAGCAGCCCCTCGGCGAGGATCCAAACCTCCCCGTCGACCTTCGCCGCGACGTAGGGGAGGTCGGGGTTGAGCGCGATGGCGAGGTTGGCCGGAATCGTCCACGGGGTCGTCGTCCAGATGACGAGCGAGATCGGTTCATCACCCAGCTTCCATTTCTGGCGAAGATCGTCGTCCTTCTGCAGGCGGAACTTCACGTAGATCGACGGCGAGGTGTGATCAGCGTACTCCACTTCGGCCTCGGCGAGCGCCGTGCGGCAGGAGGCGCACCAGTAGATCGGCTTCTTCCCCTTATAGAGGAGTTTCTTCTCGACGAAGTTGCCGAACTCGCGCGCGATGGAGGCCTCGTAGTCGTGCGACATGGTGATGTAGGGGCGCTCCCAGCGCGCAAACACGCCCAGGCGCTTGAACTCATCGCGCTGGATGTCCACGAACTTCTGGGCGTGGGCACGGCAGGCGCGGCGGATCTCCAGCGGTGTCAGCTCGCGCTTCTTGCCGCCCAGCTGCTTGTCGACGCCGAGCTCGATGGGGAGCCCATGGCAGTCCCACCCGGGGACGAAGGCACAGCGCTCACCCGCAAGGTTGCGGTACTTCACGACGATGTCCTTGAGGATCTTGTTGAGGATCGTTCCCAGGTGCAGCCTGCCGTTCGCGTACGGCGGCCCGTCGTGCAGGAGGTAGGCGGACGACTCCGGGTTGTGCTCGACCATCCGCTCGTAGATGCGCTCCTCCTCCCAGCGCGCGATCTGCTCCGGCTCGCGCTGGGCGAGGTTCGCCTTCATCGGGAAGTCGGTCTTTGGAAGGTTCAGGGTCTCTTTGTAGTTCTTCGTCATGTGTCGTGGTCTCGTGGGATCGTGGTCTCGTGGGATCGTTCCATCACGCTCGTCACTCCGTCACGCCGAGGTTGGTGATCGTGGGATCGGACTCCCGCAGGTAGGTGCCGATCGAGGCGAGCATCTTCTTCTCCTCCACCCCGGAGCTCATCAGGCCGGAGACGAGCGTCTTGATGCGCGTGCCGACCTTCACCTTCGTGCGCCCCTCGCCGGGGATCACGCGCACGATGAGTTGATAGTAGGAGTTGTTCACGAGGTATGAGGGACGGTTGAAGAGGATGATATAGTGCGAATCGGAGGTCACCGGCACCCAGGTGGAGGTAATCCGCCCGCCGGGGAGGTCCTCCTTGTCCAGCGCGTAGCCGTTCTCGTCGAGCGACCAGCGCACCGCGCCGTAGACATCGTTGGGCACGGCGGCGTAGTCGCGCGACTCGTAGCGGACCTCCTTCTGAATGCGCGCGTCCGCCAACGGCTTGGAGCAGGACATCATCGTCGCCGCGAGCAGGACGACACCGATTACCAGCACGATTCGCTTCATCGCTCCTCCCCTTTCACCGGCGACACCCCCCGCTTCCAGAGAAAGACGTACATCAGCGCCCCCGCGGCGAAGATGAAGAGGGAGACGAACTGCGAGGTCGAGAGCCACGGCTCCACGACGAAGCCGCGCTCGATATCTCCACGGAAGTACTCGTTGAAGGTGCGCAACACCGCATAGAGCAGGAAATAGGTCGCCATGATCTGCCCGTCGAAGCGCTTGAAGTGCCGCAGCACCATGAGGGTCAGGAAGATGACCAGCTCGCCCACGACCTCCATCAGCTGCGTGGGGTAGAGCGCCACGCCGACGGGGGCGAAGGTGTGCGGATCCGCCGGAAAGGTGATCGTATACCAGGCATCGCTTGCGGCAGTACGCCCGAAGCAGCAGCCGGCGAGGAAGCAGCCGACGCGCCCGACGGCGTGCCCGATGGCGATCGCCGGGGCGAAGATATCGAGCGTGATGAGGAGCGGCATGCGATGCCGCCGCATATACCAGCCGCCCACGAGCAGCGCCGCGATCAGCCCCCCGTAGAAGACGAGCCCCCCGCGCCAGATCTGAAAGAGCATGAGCGGGTTCTCGAAGAAGCGCGCCCGCTCGCTGATGGCGACGTGCAGGACGCGCGAACCGATGATCGAGGCGAGGATGATGTAGAAGACCAAATCCATCGCGCGCGCGGGGGACTGCCCCAGCCGCCGGCTCTCGCGTGAGACCCAGAGGATGGCGACGACGAAAGCGAGCGCCACCATCACCCCATAGCTGTAGATCGTGATGCCGCCGAGGAGCGGAATCTTGAACAGAACCGGGTACATAGGGCTTTCGTATAGGGAAGCGCCTGGAAAAAGTAAAGGCAAATCAAGGCAGTCCGTCAGTCCGATGGCAAAACCATCGGACTATCGGACGAACGGACCAGGAATGGCGAAGGGCGGCCCCCCATTGGGCCGCCCTTCAGCGGGTGTGGGAAATGGAGCCTTCTCCTACTGCGTCCGGATCAGGACTCCGAAGTTACCGCCTCCGTCGGTGCCGGCCAGCGTCATCTCGTGCGGAATCGTGGTGACCTCGTAGTAGCGGGCCGTCCCCGCATCCACGTTCGCCACGTGGTTCCCAAGATACCGGGTGAGGTTGACGCCGGAGAGCACCGTACCGCGATTGTCGTGGGCGTCGCAATCGAGACAGACGCCCTCGTAGTTGCCGGTCACGCCGTTGATCGTCCGGGGCTGATAGGTATAGCGCCGGTCGCTGCTGATCCCCCGGTCGGTCATCGCCAGGGCCACCGTCCAGCGCGACACGAATTCGGAGAACTCGTCGAAATCGCTCGAGCCGTCGTAGGCCGCCTCGACGTTCTCCACGCCCGTGCGGTTCGTCTGGATGAGATTCCGCAGGAGGGCGTCGCCGTCGCTCGACTGCTCGTAGAGATAACGCAGGAAGAGGTAGGCGGCGCCGCGCTCCATGAGGTTGGGCGAGGCGAGGGTGACGAGCCCGTAGGTCGAGGGGCTGGCCAGGTAGAGGGCGTAGCGGGAGGGATTCTCCACGTTGTAGCCCATCATGTCTTCCATGAGGTGCGACATGCCTTCGTTGAGCCAGTTCTCCTCCGGCGCGCCGCCCTGGACGAAGACGTGCTGGTTGTAGCTGATCGCGTGCTGCAGCTCATGCGGGAGGACCGCCGGCAGGAGGTTGGACATCGCGAAGCTATTGGAGATCGCCGTGCCATACGTGCCGCTCGGATCCGGCACCATCGTGTAGATGATCTCGCGGTAGTTCGAGACGGGGTTCGACCCGCTGCGTTCGTAGAGGTCGCCCGCGTAGAAGTAGCCGGTGATGATGCCGCCGCCGAGCGCGCCCAGGCGGTTGACCTGCTTGGTCATCAGGACGTGCAGCTTGTCGTCGCCGTCCATGTCGGAGGTGTCGCCCAGCAGATCCTGCTCCTCGGCCGCGATGTCGTCGAATTCGCTGCAGAGCTCCTGGACGTCCGCGTCGGAGAGATTCGCCTCGGGGACGGAGGTGTCGACGTAGCAGACGACCGCGCTGCCCGCGTAGCGCACTTCACCGGTCACCTCGACGTAGGAGGTGGTGGAGGTGAGCGAGTTGAGGACGCGGAAGGTCTCGGTGCTGCCGACCGCCGCCGCCTTGAGCGCCAGCGCCTTCGAGGCGTTGGCCGGTTCCATCAGCGCCTCCTCACTCTCGTGCAGGACCGACTCGGAAGCGCGCAGCCAGGACTGGAAGATCGCATCGGCGTCGTACTCGTCGGCGATCGAGGCCTCGAGATCGGCGTCGATGAGATCGTCCCCGACCATCGCCCCCGGCTCGGGAAGCGCGGCATCGGCCGAGAGCTGCATCGCAGTCCCCCCGCCGCTCTCATTGTAGGAGCCGACACCGAGGATGAACGCCGCCCCCTCGTCCACGCCGTCGAAGTCGACGGTCACCGAATCGACGCCGTCGAACTCGATCGGCATGATATCGCCGACACCCATCTCTGCCGGGGAATCGAAGGTGTTGCTGATGCCGGTGCCGCCGGAGTCACCACCGCTGCTCAGACCCGAACTGATGCCACTCGAGCCGCCGCAGCCAGAAACGAGGAGGAGAATGAGGAAAACCGCCAACCAATTGAAATTGCTTCTGGTTTTCATCGCTGGCCCCTTTCCCAATACCCACTGCCCTTCTGAAAGAGCAAGGAACGTGCCAGCGATAAATTTTTATATAATTTAGTTATTACATAATGATTTCCATGTATTATACTGTTATCCAATTTATATGAGATATCATTGATGGGTTATTTCAAACCCTACTTTTCTATCGCGGGAGTTCTCATATTGATATCGATTGATTAAGTATTCGAATAATAAGTTTATTTTTGAATTTTTATGGAGGGGGTTCGATGAGTTAATAATTTACCCACTACCGTCCGTTTGACGGTCATACTAGGGGGTGTTGAGAGATAACCAATTGAATCAACGGTATAATTCGATGTCCGCGTTTCTGCGGCGGCGCTTCGGAAAACGCACCTTCAAGGTCGGCCTCCAAAGCGGCCTCGGCTGTCCGCATCAGAGAAATGAGGGCCCTGGCGGGGGGTGTCTCTTCTGTCATCCGGGGGGGCTCACGCCGGCGACCGTGATCGGACAGCGGGAGCGATGCAGCGCCCCCGCCCCGATCGACGAGCAGCTGCGCGAGGGGATCGCCTATATCCGACAGCGGCACCGGGGGACGGGGCGGGTCATCGCCGCCTTTCAGGAGGGAACGAATACCGCCGCCCCCGCGGCCGCGCTCGCCCCCCTCTTCGAAGAGGCGCTCGATCACCCCGCGGTCGTCGGCCTCTCCGTCTCCACGCGGCCGGACTGCATCGACGACGAACAGATCGCCCTGTTGGCGCGGCTCGCGAAGCACACCTTCGTCTGGATCGAGCTGGGTCTGCAGTCGGCGCATGAGGAGACGCTCACGCGGATCAACCGCGGCCACGACGTCGCCGCCTTCACACAGGCCTGCGCGCGCCTGCACGACGCCGACCTTCCCGTCTGCGCGCATGTGATCCTGGGGCTGCCGGGTGAAACGCCGGCGATGATGGAGGAGACGGCGCGCTTCTTAAACCGCTGCGGGGTCTGGGGGGTGAAACTGCACAACCTGCACGTCCTGCGCGGGACGGGACTGGAGGAACTCTATCGGAACGGTGGGATCGCGCTCCCGACGCTCTCGGAGTACGCACGCCTGGCGGTGGATGTGCTGGAGTGCCTCGATCCGCGCATCGTCGTCCACCGCATCAACAGCCACAGCCCGCGACGGCTGACGGTCGCGCCGGCGTGGTCGGTCAACAAGCTGGCGGTGGTCAATGCCGTCGCGGCCGAACTGGAAGAGCGCGACAGCTGGCAGGGAAGGCGCTTCGCGGGTTAGCGCGCAACGGCTGCGCGCGGACGCAGGACCTGAAAGAGCATCGGATTGGGTATCCCCTGCCCCTGGAGATAGAGGAAGGCGGAGGGGAGGACGTAGTCATCGGAGGTCACATCCGACTGCATGATGAGCTCCCACCGCGCTCGCTCCTCGGAGGTCAGCTGACTATACTGCCGCCACCGCTGCTCCGACTGGACGATGGCATAGCCCGACGGCGGCTGCTCCTTGTCCGCGAAACCGGCGAAGCGCGATGCTGCTAATCCCTCCCCGACCCGATCGAGCGAGAGCTGCGCCGGCGGAAAGTTCCAGACGACGATATCGGCGGGGCGCTCCACATCATTCGGGAGGTATTCGATGCGATCGCGCAACTCCTGGGGCAACCGCTGGAGCTCCAGCTCGGTCTGAATGCGCTGTGGCTCGACGGTCTCGCGCCAGCCGACCTGCACCCCCGTCTGCGCGAGCGAGAGCAGCGGACCGATCGCGCGCCGCGGACCGTGCTCCACCACCTGGATCGATTCCCGCTCGCGGCCGGCGAGCAACATCGATCCGATGAGCCAGTTGAAGAGGAAGTCCATGCGCGGATAGCGCGAGAAGGAGAGCGCATCGTAGAGCCCTTCGATCCCGCCGTTGCTGATCTCCGGCCCTGAGGGGATGCTCGGAAGGATGCCGGCGACGTTCTCGCTGGTGAGCGCTCCGGTGCTTCGCAACTGCGCCTCTTCCAACATCGATGGGGAAACGAACTGGATGCGCGGCGGCGGGAGGGAGACGGGGCGCTCCAACACGCCCTCGTTTGAGCGAAGGATGTCAGCGATCCCCTCCGGGCCGCGGACGACGACAAAGGGCTGGCCGCTCCGACCGCTCACGGAGTTGAGCGCATCCTCGAAGCTCTCGACGCCACCCGGGCGCTTCCCGGCGATATCGTTGAGCTTCGCATAGAAGGCGTGCCGCGTTGGGTGCGACACAGGGAGCCAGAGGATATCATCGAGAATCCCTTTCGCCCGATCCACCGCCTCGTCGATGCGATCGTCGAAGAACTCACGCTTATCCAGATAATGCACCGAGGTCAGCGCTGTGCGCACGACGCCGAGCTGTTTCATCAGATCATCCGCCGACTCCCGACCACGCTGCCGCATCCCCTCACCGACGGTCGCCCCTGCGCGCGGGGGCGGCATGCCGACCGCCCCCTTGAAGTCGGCGATGGGAATCACGCTCGCCGGCGGCTCGGGGGCGTTCGGCGTATGGCGGTTGCCCACCTGGTAGATGGCCGCATGCGGAAAGGAGCGCTCGAAGTTGACGAGGTTTCCCGGCTCGTTGTCAAAAGCGGCGATCACCATCCCGCTGCCGGCGAGTTCCGACTGCACGCGCGCCTTGAAGACTTCGTCGGGTTCCGACGCATCCTCGCGCATGGCGAGCGAAACCTGGGGATGGTCGAGGGGAAAGCCGAAGCGTTCGAGACTCGCGCGCGTCCCCCGCTCCATGTCGCTGTGGACGCGGCCAGTCAGATAGACGACGCGCACCCCCATGTTGAGCAGCGTGTGCACAAAGTCGACCGCGCCGGCGCGCACCTGATCCTGGTCGAGGTAGTCGTCGCTCAAGAAGTGCCGCAGGAAGTAGGACTTGAACTCCCCCGCGATGCCCAGGTGCTCGAGCCCGGCGGCCTCGAGCGTCGCCTCGATGCCGTACTCGATCTGCGAGGGGGTGATCTCCCCGACCGAGTCGATCGCCCAGGCCCCCTCCGGATGATCCGCCACCCACTCCTCCAGGAATTGGCGCAGGACACTCCGCGTCCGCGTGGAGGTCTGCACGAGCGTGTCGTCCAGATCGAGGAAGACCACCGGCTCCTGCCCCATCATCCGCGCATGGTTGTAGTTGGCCAGGAGCGTCTCCCAGGCGGGACCGTCCAACGCGGAGAGGCCCTGCTGCGGGGCGAGCATCCCGCCGACCGCGACCTGCTGGAACTCCTCGCCAAGCTTCTGCGGATCGACGGAGAAGACCCCGTCCGGGAGCTGCGGCGAATTCGGCGGATCGTCCCCCTGCACGTGGACGATGACGATGTCGTAGGGAAAGGCCTTGCGATAACCCTGCAGGTGCGCCGGCGCGTTCTCGAGGATGCCGACGATGTGCGCCTTGGGATTGGCGCCCATCCAGTCGCGCGTCATCTTCCACTTCTCCGGCTCGTTGGCGCCGGCGAGGTAGGCTTCCTCGGACCAGTCGAGCGCCTCCCCCTCGTGGCGCAGCAGGACATCAACCCCCTCCCGAAAGATCCCGGCGCGCTCGAGCCCCACCTGCGCCGCGGAGCGCCCCTGCTCGGGACCGCTCCTGATGAGGTCCTCCCGATCGCCGCGCTTGCGAAGCGTCACATAGACCATCTGGAAGTCGCGCTCCTGCAGGAGCTTCACCAGCTCAACCATCCCCTCGATGACCGGCGCATCGATCCGGCGATCGGCGGAGTAGAAGTGCTCGTTGAAGTGCGCCATCGCCGATACGGAGACGCGCTCGTCGAGGATGGAGAGGTCGCGCAGGATGGCGCGCGTGTTTTGTTGATCGAGGATGCGCGCCCGCTTCGGATTGACCAACGCATCCCGGATGCGAATGCGAATATTCTCCGCGCGGAGGCCATCATACTCCTTCGCCCAGGCCAGGAAAGACTCCCGCGTCGAATTCGCAAACGCGTCGCCCAGATCGCGCTGTGCAGCGCGCACCACGCGCTCGTCGAGGATATCCAGGTCGCGCAGGACCGACCGGCTGTTCCAGCCGCGCAGGAGATTGGGTTTATTCACCGTCGCGCTCGCGGTCTTCTCCCGCACCTCCTCCGCGCGCGGCCCATCGTAGGGGGGGAAGTTCAGCGTCGGATTGCCGTCCAGCCATTCGAGGAAAAGCTGCTGGACAAAGGCGCGCGCCTTAAAGAGCGTGCCGTCCAGGTCGGAGGCGACGACCGGCACGCGCCCCGCCTGGCGCGCCTTCATCGCCGCACGCTCCAGGGCATTGAAGAGATCGACGACGTTGAGGCGCTCCATGCTCACCTCGTCGATGCGCAACCCGGTCGAGGAACCGTGCGGCCGCACCTGGCCCGGCTGCGGCACCCAGAATTCCTGCGCCCGTCGATCGGGCTGCGGATCGGTGAGGACGACGTGTGAAGGATGGTGCAGCTGCGATTCGCCCGAGAGGAGGAGGATGCGCGTCCCCTGCATCACCGACTGGATGGTCGAGGCATCGGTAATCACCTCACGCACCTCCGGCGCGAGATGGGAGACCGTACTCAGGACCCACCCGCCGGCGACCACCTGCTGCTCCGGCTCCTGCTGCGCAGCGCTATCCGCCGCCGGCCGCCGATAAAATTCGACCCGATACGCATCGGTCGCGGGGTTGAAGAAGATACGCGCGCTCACCTGATCCGAATCGAACTCCTGCTGGAGGACCGCAGCGAGCTCCGTCTCGTTCGCCCCCGAGAGGACGAGCATGTTCGCGCCCGAGAGAAATCGCTGACTCGGATCGTCGAAGAGGGGGAGCTGCCGATCGCGGCGCTCCTCCCAGATCGCCTGCAGGACGCGCGGCGACTGCGGAAAGAGCATGAGATCCTTGATGAGACTGGGGCGCTGCGTCGCGATCTGCAACCACTGTCCGATTGTGAAGGGATGTGCCGTAAAGGAACTGTGCTGCGGAACCCAGGGGGTCGGCGCCGCCGGGATCTGCCCGAGAAAGGCGGGCGTGCGCGGCAACAGGACGGTGTCGCCGCTCAACGCGGAGTGCGGCAGGACCAGGACGGGGCGCTTCGGGGAGACGTCGGACATCGCTTGGCTCCTTTGCGCGCGGTGTCTCCCCCGATCTACCGCCGCCGGCGTCGCTCTATCGCGCAAACCCCGTACCTGTCAATGCGAGGGATGCATATTTGTGCACTCAAAGAAGAACTGGCGCCGGACTTCTGACAAAACTATCAGCACCGCGCGAAGAAGCGCCCGTCAGATGCCCCCGCCCATACCGCGCGGCCGCTCCATCACCTCCTCGATGTCGGGGTAGAGCTTCTTCGCCTTCGCGCGCTCCTGCTTCGCGCGCTTCGCATCGCCGCGCTGCTCTGCCAGACGCCCCAGCCAGTAGTGCGTCGCCGCCGGCCAGTAGCGCCCGCCCTGCAGCTTGAGGAATGTCTTCAATTCCTGCTCCGCCTCCTCGTAGCGCTTCGAATCCTTCTTGAGGACGAGCGCCGCGCCGATGAAGTAGTGCGCCTTCTTCCCCTTCGGCGTGATCGTGAGAATCGTGCGGAACTGCTCGATCCCCGCATCATACTTCTTCTGCGCGAGGAGGACCTTCCCGTAAAGCCGACGCAGGATGACGTTCTGTGGGAAGCGCTTCACGAAGTCGGCGAAGATCGCCTCCGCATCACCGAAGCGCCCCTCCTCGAAATAGATGATGCCCAGGTTGATCTTCGCCAACTCCTTGGCAAAGCGTCCCTGTCGCGCCACGCGCTCGACGATGGCGATCGCCTCCGCGCGCCGGTCGGGAAAGATGCGCAGGAACCAGAGATCGCGCGTGAAGACCGAACGCCAGTAGAGGTACATCCCCAGGCCGAAGTCGGCATCGACGAAGCCCGGATCGAGCTCCTTCACGTGCCGAAAGAGCTGACGCGACTTCGTCCCCTCGGTATAGGCATCCCACCACTCGCTCTTGCGCGCCTTGAAGAAGGCATCGAGGCCGAGCAGCGACCCGCAGAGGAAGAGCTGCCAGGAGGTGGGATTGTAGCGTTGCTGGATCTTGCCGGCGACCGCGAGTCCCCGCTTCGCCGCCTTCCGAAAATCGCCCTGCTCGGCGAAGTTCTCGCCCTCCAACATCCGCACCTCGTAAAGCGCCATCGTGCCGAAGTAGCCGGCGGCGGAGTCGGGGTAGTCCTTGATGAGGGCGTCGAAGATCTGATTCGCCTTGTCGTAGTCGCGCGCGAAGATCAGCTCCTGCCCCTTGAGCGCGCGCTGCGCGATGTCGGCATCGCGCGCGGCCTGCGCCGGGTCGGCCGGCGCAGCGGAGGCGGGAACGGAGCGAAGCAGCAGGCATGCCGCGAGGAGGATGACCGGGAGTCGGCGCATGACGCCGCCGAGAGGGCCTCAGATGCCGCCAGAAGTCAAGCGCCGGAGGCGCCCCCTTGCCCTCCTCCGGCCATCTGCTATGATGTCGCCCGTACCGATCGGGGAAACGATGAGCAGAATCGCAGTCGATGCGAAGCGGGCGAAGCGCCGCACGCCGCAGAGGAGCAGAGGATGAACTTCTACGCACAGATCTTTCGGGACAAACGCTGGCTCTTCTGGAGTTCGCTCGTCGGCGGGATCGTCGGCGCGCTCGGCATGCAGATCAACGAGCTCGTCCATCCGAACGGACTGGGGCTCGACCTCCCGTCCGGGCTGGGGCTCACCGTGGCACTCGGGATGATCGGGGGGCTGATGGGCGGCGTGCTCGGCGGTCTCGTCGGGGGCGCGATGGCCCGCGAGGAGGCGGTCGCCAATCTCGGCGCCTCACTCGGCGTGGGTCTGATCAACGGCTTTCTCGTCGGAGTCCTCACCGGGCTGGCGATCGGCGCGATCCAGGCGCGAAATCCGGCGCTCGTTTCGCCGGCGATGCTCGCCGTGGCCATCGTCGCCGTCCTCGCCATCGCGCTGATCATTCGGCGACGGCACCGCTAGTCGCAATTACGCACGCAGCCGTCGGACCACGACGATCGCTGCAAAACATCCGAACAGGAGGAGGAGGCCGGCGCTGCGCCGCTGCGCCGCCGGGGCACCCGCGACGAGCGAGCAACCGCTCGCGGCCTCCTCGGCGTTGGATGTTGTCTCCTCCGTCGCTGCATCGGCCTCGGCCTCCATATCCGCTTCGTCATTCGGACAGCGTCCGGTCAGCGGTTCCGGCGTCGAGCCATCCGCACACAGGACCGTCGTCTCCACACCGTCGGCGAGATCGGCATCCTCGTTCGTCGTCTCCTCATCCTCAGCAACCCCGTCCTCCTCAGGTGCATCGTCCGTAGCCGCCTCATCCTCCTCGGAGAGGCAGGCGCCGCCGCTCTTGAGGAAGCCGGCGTCGCAACGGCAGACACCCTCCACGCGGGTGGCGTTCTCCGGACAGGGGCGATGGCACTCCCATCGGTCATCTTCCCCGTTCCAGACCGCATCGGTCAAGGGGCCGCGACGGCAGACACAGCGCGTCCCCGTGACATCGGGAATCGCCTCGCCGGGGCACTCCTGAAAGACCGCTTCGCCCTCCTCGTCCCATTCGTAACCGGGGAGCGGCTCACAGCGCTCTCTCGAGCGATCGTAGGCGGTGTTCGGTTCCTCTTCACAGTCGGGGACGCAGACCCCATCGTCGTCCGGGACGGCGCCCGCATCACAGGTAACGACGAGATCGCCGCTCTCGTCGACATCGGCGGTGCCGTATTCGCCGACGCAAAACGCGCCGTCGGGGTCGTCGCTCCGCTCCATCCCCTCGGGGCATTCGAGCTCCTCGCCGACCACCACGATGCGGCGGCCGTCGGCCGTGAAGAGGCGCACCCCCTCCGGCAGCGGATCGTCGCCTGCAGTCGCCTCCGCATCGGAATCGTGCTCCTGCGCAATCCCGTCGGCGATCGCGCGCACGACGTCGAGCTTGATCTCGCGACCGTTTTCCGCATCGAAGCCGCTCTCGATCTCCCCGGTGGGCAGGATCATGATCGGCCATCCGGCTTTCTCCGCAAGCTCGCAGCGGTCGTCCGTCCGCATCAGGCAGCGGATCGTGCGCGCCGCACTTCCGTCGTCGACGCGCGTGAAGACGGCGTCGTCGTTCCATTCCGACATGTCGACGCGCAGACGGCGAAACATCGTCCGTCCGAGCAGCGGCATTCCGCTGGGGAAGGAGAAGACCGTCCCCGGCGCCTTGCCGGTGATGCGGGTCACGCGCGTTGCGCTGATCTCCGGCGGCTCGAGTCCGCCTTTGTCCTCGTAGGCGACCTGCAGGCGAAAGAGATCGGAGGGATCGTCCATATGAGCGCCACCGCGGACGATCTGCCCCTCACCCGGCTCGCAGAGGGCGGCGTCGTCCCCCTCAAAGGCGTAGCGCACGATGGAGGGCACGCGTCCCGTCGAACCCGGCTGGACGCGAATCGTCGTCCGCTCGAGGATGACGTGCACGCAGGGGCTGGTCACGCGGATGAGGCCGCCGTTGCGCAGGACGATATCCATGTCGCGCAACACGAAGCTCCCCTTGCCGGAGAGGACGAAGGCCGCCTCGTCGCTCTCCTCCAGATCGATCGTCACGCGCGCCTTATAGTCCCCCTCCTTGCCGCGCCCCATCCCCAGCGGGGAGAGCAGCGTCGTGCGGTGGTGCTCGTTCCAGTTCTCCTGGCAGAGCGGCTGCAGGCCGGGTGTCTTCAGGCAGGAGTTTCCCCGATAGGCATCGGCGTCAAAGAAGAGGTTGTCCAGCAGGATGCCGTTCGCGAAACTCGATCCGTCGTTGCCCAGTTTCTCACAATCGAAGCCAAAACAGAGCGCCTGATCCGGAAAAAAGAGCGGCCAGTGCGCCCCAAAGAGGATGGGGTTTCCCGCGAGCATCAGGCGCTGCCCCGCTCCGTCGTTCATGCCGGGGCGCAGGCGGATGGTCTGCGAAGTCGTGAGTTCGTTGTCGACCGGCGCGATCGTCTCCCGCACATCGCCGCTCATCGTCCGATGCGGCTGGAAGAGGACGACGTTCGCCGCCTTCCGCTCGCCGTCCCTCTTCGTCGCTTCGATGTGGCAGGTGCCGGCGTCCTCCGTCACGCGCTCGACGATACGTGCGAGCGAACAGCGCCGCGCGACCTCGTCGCGGATCGCCATCGATGTCCCGCGCCCGGTCGAGGTGGCCTTCGGAAAGAGCTTTGGCTCGCCCACCGCGACGCAGGGTTCGTCGCGCGTCGCGTTGGAGAGATCGTTCTCGCAGAACTCGTCACGCGGACGGATGAACCCCTCTTCGGCGAGAAGGGGCGCATCCACTTCCACCGTGTAGAGGTGCTCCACCCTGCCGTCGTCGTAGCGCGATTCGAGCGCCCATCGACCGGAGCGCGTGCGCACCCAGGTCGTCTTTGCATCGGAATCGATGTCGACCTCGGTCACGCCGGCGGCCTCGATCACCTCATCGGTCAGCTTCTCTCCCACCGAGCCCAGCCTCGCCCCGAGGGCCTCGGTCTCCTCGGCGAGATTGCGCCGCGCGGAATAGTGACAGCTCTTCTTCCCCTGCGGACAGAGGCCCGCCGAGAGATCGGCGATACCGACCCCCTGCAGGAGGCCTCCGACGAGCAGGGCCACGAGAACACGGATACCCCTTGAAAAACGCATCATTTCTCCCCTTCCGATCACCACCTTCATCCTGATTATCGGCCGCACCGACCTCCGAAGTTCCCTCCCATTCGAAAAGAGCGCTCACGGGAGTGAACACTTGATGAGGGCTGCGCCAGGGCGAAATCATTATATGTGATTGAAATCACACGATTATTGTGAATTCCTGATTTCAACGGCTTGACAGGAGCCATCAAAAAAATGCTCACTCCTGTGAACAAAGTGCGCAACTTTACCCTGTCAGTGTGCCGATAAGAATGGTGAAGGACAGGGGAGACGGATCATGACCAACATCTACGAATACCTCGATTATCGGCAGTATTTAAAGGATATGGTCGAGGAGAAGCGCGCCACCGGCCGGCCCTTTTCAATGCGTCAGTTCTCGAAGGCCGCGGGCTTCTCCTCCTCCGGCTATCTCGCGATGGTCATCGACGGGAAGCGCAACCTCACCCCCGCGCCGATCCGCAAGT
The DNA here is from genome assembly GCA_964410765.1 of uncultured Myxococcales bacterium. GTDB lineage: Bacteria > UBA10199 > UBA10199 > 2-02-FULL-44-16 > JAAZCA01 > CAYPII01. Next base: position 14,899 of record CAYPII010000027.1, read on the forward strand.
TCTGCAAGGGTCTCAAACTCAAGAAGCACGAGGCGGAGTTCTTCGAAAACCTCGTCCTGATGAATCAGGCGAAGACGCACGAGGAGAAGAATCATTATTATCAGCGCCTGGCCAGCTCGCGGCGCTATCTGGAGATCAAGCACCTGGAGCACGCGCAGTACGAGTTCTTCTCGAAGTGGTATCACGCCGCCATCTGGGAGATGATGGCCTTTCCGCACTTCCGCAACGCTCCGGCGTGGATCGCGGGGCAGCTCACGCCGCGCGTTACGGCGAAGGAGGCGGCGGAGACGATCGAGCTGCTCATCAAGCTGGGGATGGTGAACTGCGACGCGGCGGGGACGCTCTCGCGCATCGACCCGCACGTGGGGACGCCCGACGAGATCGCCTCGCTGGCACTCGCGAACTTTCACCGTGAGATGATCCAGCGGGCGAAGGAGTCGATCGACCTGCACGCCGCGGCCAACCGCGAGATCTCGTCGCTGACCGTCGCCATGTCGCAGGAGAAATTCGCGCAGGCCAAGCGCATGATCCAGGAGTTCCGCAAGCACCTGGGCGCGCTCCTCTCCGAGGAGGATGCGCCCGACGCGATCTATCAGATCAACATGCAGATGTTCAAACTCGCAGGGGAGGACGCATGAAACGCCTGACCGCCGCCATCATCGGCTGCATCGCTACCGCGCTCGTCACCGGCTGTGCCGGCACCTCGACGCCGCAGGGAATCGTCGACGCCGGCAACCCGGACATCGATTCGATCGAGACGCCCGGCACGACGACGACGTCGTACGTGCATGAGGGCACCGGCATCGCCTTCGAGATCGCCGCCGATGCCATCATCACGCCGGAGGACGAGACGAGCTTCTTCATCTCGCCCGCCGACGCCGATGCGACCTGGAACGTCAAGGCGACGATCGTGGAGGCGGTCACGATGCGCCTCTTTACCTGGGAGCCCGATGACGAGGGCGTCGAGATGCGCGTAATCAATTTTGCTGGGCAGCGTTACGAACTCCTGGACGAGGAGGAGGACGAAGCAGACTTCACCGCCGCGCTCAAGATCATGGAGACCGACGAGGAGGTCACGACGGTCCTGCACTACAGCGAGACGCACATCGTTCGACTGGAGGGCTTCTTCCCCGCCGGCGCGATCGACGCGATCGCGGTCTCCTATGTCGAGAAGGATGAGGAGGAGCCGGTCGAGATGCGCGTCATGCGCCCGCAGGGCGAAACGCCTCCTCCGCCGACGCGTCCGGTCATCATGCCGGTCGGCCCCGCCATCGGCCCCGGGATCGACACCGACTCGCTCCGCCCGATCGATCTCAACCGCATCGCCCCGGGGAACGGGGATGCCGGTGGAAACTGACTCTCAGAAACCACAACGAAAAGAAGGCCGCCGCGAGCGGCCTTTTTTTTATTGTCGGAAGCGTTTGCAGGCGACGAGGGCGAAGCGGCGATAGGACATGCTGCGCTTGAGGTAGAGATTCGAAGCGTAGAGGCGATAGGCCTCCATGCGGCTCAGCACCCCTTCCGTTACGCGATAGACATCCGCGAGGCGGTCGTGACCGATGCTCACGTCGCTGAGGAAGGTCTCGAACTCCTTTCGTCTTGGATAACTCCGACAGCGCGACAGGACGTGAAAATAGCGGGCGAAGAAGGCGACGGGACGGTGTGGAATATGCTCGATATGCGCCTTATCCCCCTTCGATGATCGTTCAAAACGCACCTCGATGAAGGCCGGCCAGAGCTCCATGAGCATCCGCACGGTCTCCGGCGGGACCTCCATCCCGAAAGAGAGGATCAGCTCGAGCGCCTCCTCCTGCAGAATGGCGATCGCACCGTCCTGAGCCGTCAATGGGTCGATTGCGAGGAGCGTCGGGAGGAGGCGCGACCAGAAGGCCTCCGGCCAGAAGGCCGCGAGCTGACGCAGCGCCTTGACCCGCGTATGGAACGGAACGGCGGCATCGAGAACTTCGCGAGGAGCACCCGCCAACCCGCCCGCGGCATAGGGGGTACCCGCCTGCGCAGAGGCCACGATGGGAAACTGGACATCCGCTGGCATACCCAACTCGAAGCGGCGGGAGAGATCGTCGGCCCGCCCCTTGAGATAGGGGTCGTCGAGCTTGCTCGCGACCTTCCGAAGAACCTCCTGCGTATCGGGGGCGCGGATCTCGGCGATGCCCTGCAGCGCCAGGCGGCGGATGGCGGGCGGCCGCTTCCGATCGAGGGCGATCGACTGGAAGCGCTTTCGGTCGCGCGGGGCGCTGCGCCAGACGAACTCGAAGAAGCGGTCGGCCTCGGGAAAGCGGCTCTTCGCATTGTAGTCGGGGTTGGGAAAAACGCGATCGTGGGAGCGAATCGTCTTGAAGGCGACGGCGCCCTCCTTTTTGAAGAGGCGCGCGAAGCGCGGGAGATAGAAGTAAAAGAGCTGGCGTCCTGCGACCCAGTCGGTCTCGTCGAAGGCCTCCAGCGGCCCTACCCCGACCTGAAAGAAGGGGACGCGGCGTTTGTCCGAGGCATCCGCCACCGCCTGCTGCGGGATGTCGGAGACGCGGACGCGATATTCGGTGAGGATCTCTCCCATCGCACTTGTGTCGGCGACGAGCGGAAAAAGTTGCGCCCCAAAAAAGCAAAGCGCTCACAACTGTGAGCACTTGCTCCTGAACGGTTGCTCTATCCTGTCGCTACTGACAGAGCTCCTGTGTGCTGAAGCTTCGGGAAGTGCTTGCCGACTGACCCTTGGAATCCTTCACCGTCACCCCGACGCCCACGGTATAGTCATACCCGCATGATACGGACACCTCGCTCGAAACACCCGATGAGGATTCCTTGATCGAACTCCGTGAGCAGGGATACGTACAGCTATCCGAGGCGAGGCAGCCATCGCTGTAGGGACAACTCGACGCGCTCACCGACCATTCCGTTGAATATGATCCGCTCCCACCCTCGACATTGGCCGTGAATCGAATGCCTCGCGCTATCCCCAAGGTGGAGCCCATATACGAAGCGGTGATCGCCGGCGAACCGAACTTCAGTGGATTCTCCCCCGCATCCCCGCCGCTGCCGTCCGAAGGGGAATCCGATCTTGAGTCCACCTGCGCGCTGTTGTGCTTCTCACAAGTGCGGCCGTATTCGTCCGTCATCGTGAAGAAAACATGGCATGTCGATAATTCCCCTGCGACGTTCCTCGCCGCGATGCGATAGGTGACCTCATAATCATCCTTCTTGATGACCACCGGCTCGCCAGCACAATCTCCCGGATGATCCGCCTGCTGTCTCGTTTTGACCTCTGCAAGTTTGAATTTCTTCCGTTCATCCCCGCCTTCGTCCATGAACACACGCACGTCTTCCACCACCGCCGTGCGATCGCCACTCAACCCGGCATCCCTTCCGACAGCATGGCACTCCACCTCGCCGAGCTTCGGAATCGCCACAGTATCCTCGCGCGTGATCGACTCCTTGCCGCTCGTCACGGTGAGGGAGACCTTCACCTCTTGATCGGCAGCCGCGCGCTCGACGGTGGCGAGGAGCGCATCCTCGATCGTCACCTCCTTCTTGTCGTAGGTGCCGCTCCCACTCTCGATGCGCTGTCCGTCGAGGAAGACCTCGTGCTTCGCCTCCATCGGCGGCTTGCCGCCGACAATCTTCAGATCACAGAGGACGAGCACCTGGTCCCCCTTCTCGCTTTTCGGAGAGCACTCGAGGAAGAGGTCGAACTTCTGGTTCTCCTTCCGAAAGTCGAGGTTGACGGTCTGGCCCGACTCCGTCAGCTCGATCCGCTTCTCCTTTCCGGGCGACGGAAAGACGATCGTCCCGGTTTGTTTGGAAATATCGCTTGTCGTCTTTGGAATCAGCTCCGCCTGGACGCGATACATCCCCGGCCAGGGATAGGGCGCCTTTTCGGTGAAGACCAGCCGATGCTCGCCGAGCGTCGGGTCGAGCGGCACGGTCTTCGTGTAAGGCGCCTCCTCCGAGGGGCCCGCCTCCTCCGCGCGGAGGGTGACGTTGATTCGCTCGTAGTTCGACGGACCCGTCCCGATGCTCACGTCGAAGCGGACGTCCTCGAGCATGCGGATCTCGAAGTCGCGCTGCGCCCAGTCCGAACAGGAGGTCGTCCGCTTCGCGCAGGTGCGCGCCTGGATCCTGTGCCGGCCGAAGCCGACGCGCAACTGCTCGGCCCGCCGCGTCCGCTCGAGGTCGATGGCGATGCGCACGGCGCCCTTGTTCTTCGGGTCGAGTTCCTCAGTAGTGACCCCCTCGCTCGCCTCCTGGCCCTCGACGAATCCGGTGAAGAAGTCGGCGGGCTTTGCGATGATCGATCCTTCCGGTCGGATGCGCACCTGGACCATGGCGACGCGCGGCGCATCGCCCGAGGGAATCTCGAGGACGATGTTCCGCAGCGGCTTCTCCTTGACCGCGTCGCCCGCCGGGGCGACGATCATCGGCACCGGCACCTCCGCGATGTCGATGCCGTGCGCCGCAAAGATCGCCTCCGCCTCCTTCGCCGCATCCTCCCCCTTCATCGCCGCGATCCGGTCGCGCACCTTGCGCGCCGCGCGCTGGTAGTCGTCGCTCGGCCGGAGGATGCCCTTGGCGACGATGGGCAGGAAGAGTTTTCCCGCCTCCAGCGCGTTACCGTTGAAGATCCCCTCGACGATGTCCCAGAAGGCGATCTCGATGGGGCCGGAGATCTTTCGGCTCAGCAGCGCATAATCACGCCGGTCGCGCTCACGACCCGGCCTCCTGGCATCAAGTCGCTTCCAGTACATGCTCCCGATGACAACATCGTCCACATCCTTCATGTCCGTATAGAAGGTCTGTGCGCTCTCCCCCGGTCGAAGGAGGTTGCGCATGCACATCCATCGTTTCTGTTGACGATCGACGAAGGGGATGATGCACGGCTCGCTCGCCGAATCCTGGAAGCGAACGACGAGGCCCGCATAGAGATCCGCGTAGGCCTCCGGGAGGGCGTCCGCCTCGATGAGCGAGCGGTAGTAGTCGAGGACTTCGTCGCCAGTTCTCCGCTCCTCCAGCTCCGTCGGCTCCTCCAGCGAGAAGGCGCCGAAGGCCGAGCGCCACATGAGGTGGAAGGCCTCATGCGCGAAGACCGAGAGATCGCCCGGAACCGCCTCGCCCGTGTCGGGGAAGACGAGCTCCGAGAGCCACCCCTCGACGCGCCCGTCGCGGTCCAGCATCGGGACGAGGGCCACCATCGCCCCCTCGCCGTACTGCTCGGCGACGTCGCCGACCGCCTGATTGAGGATCTGGATGGCGATCCTGTTGAGCCGCATGCCCGTCGCACCGATCGGTCTCTCCAGGGGATAGACGACGTTGTCGAGCCCCTCCCAGCCGAGCTGCCGGTTGTACTCGAGGACCTCCTCGAGATTTTTGAACGCCCCCACGGCCTGAAAGGCGACCGTCCTCGACGAGAGTGGGATGAACTGCTCGAGGAGGGGAGTGAATCTCCCCTCCTGGCCCGGCTCCCCCTCCAGCTTGGCCTCCTCGACCCCCTTCTCCGTGCCTTTGATGTCTCTCCAGAACAAGCCCAAGATGTCCTCCATGAAGTTCTCGTGGGGGTAGATCAGCTCCGGTGTGACGGAGGCCGGCACCGTCGTCGTGGAATAGTAGCCCCTGATCGTGAGGTCGACCTTGGCCTTGTCGCAGGTGAGACAGTCCTCGTCCGGCGCGGTGAGCAGGATGCGGCCGACGTGCTCGCCGTCCCCCGCGAAGGCGAAGAGCGGCGCGCTCGCGACGACGCGCGAGGGATCGGAGGGATCGACCGAGAGGAGATAGGGCAAGCCCTCGGCGTTGCGCGCGAAGACCTGCTGGACGAGCTGCGCCCTGTCGCCGACGATCTGCACGACCGGGGTCCCGACCGGCGCGACGCTCTCGGGAAGGACGGCGGCGCCCATGCTGCTCGCCGCGACCCCCTCCTGCACCGCCGTCACCTACGGTGAGCCGGCCGCCTCGATGCCGCTGCAGTCGACGAGCGTCCCATCGACTGCGAGCAGCGCGCGCACCTGCCGCTCGGACGCGAGCTGCGTCACTTGGACCTCTTCGACGGCCGGCAGCGGCTGGCTCATGATCATCGCGAGGTTCGCCCCGGCAGCGACCACGAAGCGCACGGGCGGCGCCTCGACGCGGTGCGCCCCGCAGGACTGCTCGGCGAGATAGGAGGTCCGGCGCACCTCGGTGACGACATCGTGCTCCGCGTCGCGGACCCGCACCACCTCCTCGCCCTCCTTCGTCAGCGCGAGCGACGGCGCCTTGTCGATGCCGTAGAGCGCCTTGAGGTAGGACTCCCCTGCGGCGCGGCCGCCCTCGGCAATCGACATCTCCGGCTTCTCGCCGCCCCACCTCCATCCGGAGAGAAGCTTGCCGAAGAAACCAGCTTTCACCTTCGGCCCGACCTGTTGGACGTGCATCTCGCCCGCCATCGCCGCATCACCCACCGAAGCGGATTCCTCGCTGTTGAGCAGTTTGAGAATCCACGCCTCGTCGCTGGCTGCGCTCTGCATGAGGTCCATGTCGATCGGACCGCCGAGGAGGACGAGGGCACCGTAGACGTCGTCGTTGTAGCGAACCTTGAAGGGGCTCTGGCGCACCCACCGCTCCGGCCGGAGCGTCGCCTTCCAGCCCTGATAGAAATCGCCGATCTCCTGATACGCCGGGATGTTGACGGGCGACGACTGCCACGGCGAGTCGATCTCCTTCTCCTGTTTTTGGGGTCTTCTCCCGAAAGAGTGGGTAGAAACGGGTGTTGGAAGCATGTAAGTGGTT